>DYMA01000101.1 GCA_020721815.1 Sulfurovum sp.
TATGTACGCCCATGGGGTCAAAGTTTTCGATGGAGCAGACGATAATGCAGTTGTCTTTGTTGTCTCGAATCACCTCCATCTCGTACTCTTTCCACCCTAGCAGCGACTCCATAATCTCTATTTCATTAATGGGACTCGCTTCAATTCCTGCTTTGGCAAGTTCTTTGAACTCTTCCATATTGTAAGCGACACCCGAACCGCCTCCTGCTAATGTAAACGAAGCACGACTGATAACGGGAAAACCGATGGTTTTGGCGACTTGTATCGCCTCTTCTACGGTGTAGGCGTTGGCACTTTTGGGTAAATCCATGCCGATTTTAATCATCGCTTCATTGAAGAGGTGCCTATCTTCACCCTTTTTAATCGCATGAGGCTTAGCACCCAAAAACTCGATACCCTCAAGCATCTTTTTGTCGTACATACTCATCGCCACATTGAGTGCGGTTTGTCCACCCATAGTAGGCAGTATCGCATCAGCCTTTTCTATTTCGATAATTCTAGCAACAACCTCTTCGGTGATGGGTTCGATATAGGTGCGATCGGCAAACTCTGGATCGGTCATAATAGTAGCGGGGTTGGAGTTGATAAGTACCACTCTGTAGCCTAGTTCTTTGAGCGTTTTGGCCGCTTGTGTGCCTGAGTAGTCAAATTCACACGCTTGACCAATCACAATAGGACCAGAACCTATCAATAAAATTGTCTTAATATCTTCTCGTTTTGGCATCGAAAATTACCCTTAGTTTTTAGTGCTGATTATACTCAAAAGGCACTTAAGAGGCGTTAAGATTTGCGATGGGTTTGATGGGTTGTGGTGCTTTTAAGCAACCGCAAAATTTAATGAAAGTAGTACACTAAAATTGCTATAATACTTTATGTTTATCTCAAAAGGTAATTTTATGCGGTTAATTTTATGGCTCGTTTTGATGGTGAGTTGCTCTTTTGCTCAAGGAAATCAATACATTACATTAGGTTCATACAAAACCTACGCCCAAGCACATGAAGCTTTGGAGGAGATAAAAGAGAATGGTTTAATCAAAGAGCTTTTCAAGCGTCATCGCTTTGAACTCTCAACCCAAAAAATAGGTCAATACTTCTCGCCTATGCTCTATGATTTTAATAATACACGCATGATTCCCCTCATTTACGGCATCTTAAAACACGACTACCCCGATATCAAGATAGATTACGACAAAGATTACAAAGCAACGCTTACCAACACGACATGGTTTTTTATGGCACTGCTTATCATGATAGTCTATGCAAGTGCTTTGATTATCAATAACTTCTATACGAAATACAAAACTATCAAAGAGGACTACGAGAGACTTCAAAAGCTCAAAGAGACACTCTCCGCAAGACACGATGAGATACTCAAAAATTTGGGCTACAAAATCGAACGCTCAACCAACGATATGATTCATGTGCGTGATAAGATTATCAATGAATCCATCAACGAACTCACACCCCAAACCATTCGACACAAATTCAAAGCCATTCAAGAGACCGATAAGATTCTCACCGATACGACCAATCAAATGATCGATTTTTTGAAAGCCAAATCGGGCAAACTCAAACTCACCTACAGCTCTTTTGATATCAATCAGCTTTTGGAATCCATCACAATGTATGTCGAACAAAACTACAAAGGACACTCCGTAGAGCTTATCTATGAGGTCAATTTGAATGTCTGGCACTATATGGTGGGTGATTTTAAACGACTCTATGAAATTCTTGTCAATATCATCGACTACTCCTATCGCAATACCACTTCGGGGGTTATCAAGCTCGTCGTATCTACCTTTGAGCAAGATGAAAAGAGTTTTTCAAGTGAGTTTAAAATCATCGACAACAGCGTAGGGGTTCACAAATCCGAAGAAGAGAAGATATTTCTACCCTTTCATGACCCCCATGCCAAAAGAGGACTCTTTTTGTCCAAAGAGTTTGCCCAGCTTATGGGTGGAACGCTCAATTTTGTGAGTCGATACGGCAAAGGCAACATCTTCTCCGTAACCATCCCCCTCAAACGTGACGAAGAGCATGAACAAAACTACAAGCTCATCTCCACAAGGTTCTCCACCAAAGAGCTTCAAGAGAAATACATCGGTATCATCGAAAAAGATGAGGGGGTCTCTCTTGCTATTCAAAAAGCCTTTTTGCACAGTACCAAAAACGTCCAAGCCATAGCCCACTACAGCCTCAACGACTACGACGTTATCAACCGTTTTGATTTGGTTTTGATTGAACACTCGATGATAAACTCCTCGCTTCTTACACTTTTTAAGAGTATCCAACAAAACAAAGAGTTTCACGTCATTGCCATGCACACTATCCTCTCTACGCAACACAAAGAGATTATTGACCCTATCATTGAACGCTACATCGCCAAGCCCATTAGCCCCTCTAATGCTCTTAAGTTTTTTTTGGATGCCTACAAACAACCCAAAATTGTCACCAACGAAGAGGAGATAGTCTTTATGGAGCAGATGGATAGGCACTTGCACAGCGACCTGCCCAAGCAGTTTTTGCAAGAGCTTCCCGAAACCATCGAAGCGACCAAATCCTTTTTGAAAGATTATCTGGGTTCTTCATTGCTCATTATCGATGACAATGTTCTCCACCAAAAAGAGTTTGACGATATGATTTTTCGTACAGGTATCAAATACGCACAAGTACGCAATGCCAGAGATGCCATTGAGGAGCTAGAGAGCTACTACAACCGCTTTGATCTTATCTTTATCAATCTGGAAGTCGAACACGACAAGGGGCTTATTATCGCCAAAATGATTCGCTCCAACGAGAGCTATCGTCGCATCCCCATTGTTGCTATTGGCAATGGAGAGTTTACCCCTATGGAGATTACCCAAACAGGTATCAACGCCTTTTTCAACAAACCCATCACCGTAAGCAAAGTCTATACCGCCTTGCACCACTATTTGGAAAAAGCCGATTTGGGTGCGCCTTTTGCCAAACTCACACAAAGTGAACACATTTTGGACATCACACGCGGCATTATGCAAGCCAGTCACAACGAAGCCCTCTATCTGGAGTTGTTGCAAGAGTTTCAAAACGTCTATGGTGTAAGCGGCGAGACCATCAAGGCACTCATGGAGGTACACGATTATCGCAAAATGAAAGAGCTTGTGGTGAGCATGAAAGGGATTAGCAACATTATGGGGGCTAACGATATGTATCGATTGCTCAACGAACTCGAATCGCTCTTGCAGCACCAACGCTACAACAAACTCTCCAACTACGTGAGCCGCTACATCGAAGAGCTTGAACACCTCAACACCAGCATCGAAATCTACATCCGAAGCGTTAGGGCGTAAATGTTTATTGCCGTAGAGACTGCATAAACCGTTTATCCCTCGCTCCCCTGCGGGGCTTTTTCAAAACCTCAAGAGCAAAAACCGCTACTCTTGGAAGTGAGACTTCAGTCTCACCGCTCTTTTGTAATTGTAATCTTTTTGGGTGAGGTTAAAACCTCACTTCCGTTTGTCGCTCCCCTGCAAAGATGTCAATTTTCATCATAAAAGGGTTTTCGATGTTGATGGGCTATAGAGACAATCACAATGCGTTCATCCAATAGAGTATAAAAGATAGTGTAGGGGAATTTATATACGACCACTCGGTGCAACTCTTGGGTCACTTTGGGATAAAGTTTAGGTGAGTGGGCTATGGTATCGATTGCCTTTTGGATATGCTCTTTAAACCGCTCACCAAGCTCCTCTTGCTGGAGGTTATAGTAACTTCGTGCATCTTCTAGCTCATCATAGGCTAGTTTGGAGAGTTCTACTCTCATTTGCCAAAGACTTCTTCATAAGTGAGTGTCTCTATCGAACCATTCTTAATAGCTTCGACTCTTTTGAGTGACTCCTCTATCCAAAGCTCCTCTATTTTGGAGTCACTTTGACTCAGACTCTCTACCAAATTTTCAATAATGATATAACGCTCTTGCGGTTTGAGCAACAGTGCTTCATGGATAATCTCATTAAGTCCCATTATCTATCCTTTTTGATTTAATTATAACATAAAAATAGTACAAAAATTTCGCTTCGCCCTGCGGTATAATGCACCCTAAATTTGGACACCATCAACACCTAGCCAATTCATTCTCACCAAACCAATGCCATAACATTTTTTTGTACCAACCCAAGGGTACTATCTGGCAGTTTGGATATAAAGATTATCTCCCTTGCACGGTAGTCTAGGTTTTTGATTTGATCGGATAGTATCACTCCATCTATCTCCAAACCCTTTGGTAAAGAGACCTCAAAAGGGTAGCCTTTGATTTTGGAAGTGATGGGCAGAATGATACAAAGTGAACTCTTTTCGTTGTAGATTTTGGGTGAGAGGACGAGGGCGGGTCGCTTTCCTTTTTTGCTCGTGTCCTGCTTGTGGTGTGAAATCAAGCCACACCAAATCGCCCCTATCGGGTATATATTCACCACTCTTCATTGCCCACACTCCGACTTGTATCGACCTCGTGATGGAGGTTTTGGGGTGTGATTTGAGAGACTAGCTCCTCTAGGTAGGTGTGTGTCGTTTTGGGTTTGATGGTCAATGTTTTCTCTTCGACACTTAGCTCCACCAATGAGTTGTCTTCAATCAAAAGTGTTGTTGCAATATCTTTTGGGATTCGCAAGGCAAGGGAGTTGTCCCATCGTCTAACAGCTACCGTCATAGTAATCCTCCTTTGGTGTATATACATAATAATACATCAATCGTTCCCATTTGTCAATAGCGTTGGTATTTTTCAAATGCCCTCTTGTTTGAGGTTGAGTAATTTTGGCATACAAAGAAACACTATTGATTTTTTTGGACTCTTGGGTGCAGAGAGTGGCGGTGGCTTTTGGAGAGGGTTAATTTTGGGTTTCAAAGACCCCCTCTATGGCATGGTTGCATTGTGTGCAGTGTCCTTTTTCAAAAGCTTTTGGTTCTACGGTGTATCTCTCTCTTTGGATGAGTAGTTCGTTGCATCTTGGGCAATAGGTGGATTGGTGGGCGTAGTCGTGTGCGTTGCCGATATAGACATACTCCAAACCTGCTGTTTTGGCGATTGCGTAAGCCTTGTGGAGCGTTTGTATAGGGGTGGGTGGGGTGTTGCTCATCTTGTAGCTAGGGAAAAATGCACTCAAATGCCACGGAATAGTAGGGCTAATGGAGGCGATAAATCGAGCTATGGCTTCTATCTCTTCATCGCTGTCGTTTTGATTGGGGATTATCAGTGTGGTAAGTTCAATCCAAATCCCCTTTTGGTAGGCGTATCGAATAGTCTCCAATACAGGGTGAAGCTTTGCACTGCAAATGGAGTCGTAAAAATCGTTGGAAAAGGATTTAAGGTCGATATTCATAGCATCCAAATAGGGGGCTATTGTATCAATGGCTTGATGGGTCTCGTAGCCACTTGTGACAAAAATATTTTTGATGCCGTTTTCATGGGCAAGCTTGGCTATCTCATAAGCATACTCACAAAAAATCACAGGCTCATTATAGGTATAGGCAATGGCTTTTATCCCTCGTTTTTTGGCGATCTCAACAATATCTTTGGCTTTGGCAACTTCGCCAAATATCTCACCGTTATGCTCTTTGGGGTATTGTGAGATGTGGGAGTTTTGACAAAATTGACACGCAAAATTGCATCCTACCGTACCTATCGAAAGCACATCGCTTTGAGGCAAAAAGTGATAGAGGGGTTTTTTCTCAATAGGGTCAATAGCAAGTGCAGCGACTTTTTTATAGACCAAAAGCCTAAGTTTTCCATCAACGACTTGTCGTACACCGCACACACCCACTTCACCCTCGCCCAAAATACAACGCTGATAACACGCCTCACACAAAACTCTCTCTTCGTATTGACGACTTAGCCACGCATGATACACTTTGCACCCCCTTGTAAAAATTTATAGTTATATAATAGTCAATAATTAATTACAATTTTATTAACTTGTGTAAAATATATTTTTCGAGCGACTGAAAAATTTAAAAAAAATGCTATTATTCCATAAGATTTTATTCTAAAGGTTTATAAGATGAAAACACATTACTACTCATTGGTGGCACTCTTAGCATTGTCATTTCTTACAAGTTGCGGCGGTGAAGGTAGCAATACACTCCAAACGACTACGCACACAGGTCAAGTGATTGATTCGCACGTTGCGGGTTTATCGTTTGTATGTCGTGATAGTATGGGCAATATCGATACCAATGGCACAACCAATGCCAATGGAGAGTTTGAGTACAAAATTGGGGATGAGTGTCAATTTCTAGTGGGCAACGTAGCGATCGGTAGTGTAGCGATGAACAAAGAAAAAGCGATTATCACCCCACTAGAATTGAGTGCTTCGACGACTCTTGAAGAGGCAGGGGCATTAAATCTCGCTATCTTTTTGCAATCGCTTGATGAAGATGGCAATAGCTCAAACGGTATCAATCTAGCCCATGCGACTCCCAAATTTACCCAACCCCAAACAATGGAATGGCATAAACTCACTCCTCAAGAGATAAATACATTTATCACCCACGCTATTCCAAATGCTGCATTGGTAGATGCCACTCAAGCCAAAGAGCATCTTCAATCGACTTTGATAGCGTTGAATCTCATGCAACCACCCCATGCACCTACCGATACTCCTTCAAATGAAAGCAACGCTTCGCATACACCCGATACAAATGGTACCAATATGCCAACCGTTGATGACTCCCATGGTATTGCTATTGACGAGCCTCATCCTAATGACACCAACAGTAGCTATGTCGATGGCGGTCAAGGAAGCGTAGAGCCTTCAAATCCAACGCCTACAGTACTTAGTTGCGATACCAAACGCTTTCAAGAGGGGGCTAATGTCCGTGTACCTACAAGCATGGAACTCCTCCCCTTTGCAGGTACTTACATTGTCAAAGAGGGAAGTTATGACGATAGCTTCAATTTCGTGCAAACCAATACCTCCATGCTCTCTTTGAGTGTCGATGGAAGCGTTATGTATGACACAACCTATCAACCTGAGTCTATCTGCTTTGACAATATGCAACACATCGTAGTACACTTTAACAACGGCTCTCATATTGACTTCTTGCCCAACAAAGCCCTTACAGGTATCTCTCCAAAAGATAGTGTCACGATACTCAAAGCCGATGGAGAAGCCCCGATTGTAGCAGAAGATAACGGCGTATAAGCCTCCAATCTAACGGTTTTGATTCCATCGGGCAACAGTATAGATACGCAAAATATCACCTATTTGCCTTTGAGTGGAGGCAAGCTTATCCATTTTGATAATGGTAATGCTAAAATAGAAGTTTACGATTACGGTACGACTCTTGCCGTTACAGCCAACGATACGGGTATGTCGCTAGGAGTCAAGGCCGATTTTAATGCGTGTACTTTGACACAAGAGTGGGTCTCTATAGGATATACTTTGTGTTCCGATTTGGGTATCTCATTTGATAGAGCCAAAGGTGTGATTGCATTTAACCATACACCTATGAAACCTATCGTGCTAAGTTGCCCAACGGATAGTTGCGAGATTCACGGAAGCCTCGCCTTTGCACCCTACTAATCCTCATCCTCTTTATGAGGATGCAATCTCTTAAATCCATCAAAGACTTGACAAAACCTAGCGATATGTTATAATGAAACAAATCAACACAAAGGCATCGTTATGTCAAAAGAGTACGTTCAATTGTTCGCTACCTTGGGGGCTATTTTTGCACTCTTGCTTATCGGGGCGTTTTTTAGCCCTAGTTTTGAAGAGCAAAGGAGTTTTTGGGTTATGCTTTTTAATAGCACCGTAATAGCCTTGGCTTTTACTCTTTTGGTGATTGTTGCTTGGGTTGGTTTTGCCTCTTTTGCTCTCTATGGAGCGGTTGTGAGTGCGGTTGTGCTTTTGATGTTTGGAGTCGAGGGAGTGCTACTTATGATAGGAGTTACCTATGCGATATGGGGATTTATCTTTGGCTTTGAGGTGCTTTTGGTAGCGCACAAAGTCACAAGTGCGCAAGAGTGGTTTAAGCAACGCTACACTTTTGAGAGTTTTTACCGTGAATATCTCGCTTTTTATCCTATCATTAGAGTTCTCTATATCATTATGGAAGTGTTGCCCACGTTGCTTGATTTGCAAAAACCCAAACGTTTTGAACCCGATGAGATTGTCAAAACCATGCGCAGTATCTTGAATTAAAGTTTGATATTGCAGACTTGAATCCCAATCTAGGATTCTAAATCAAGCCGAGGATGAGAAAGATTCTCGTTACAACTATTGATTCAAATGCTTTTTAAGTTCATCAATAGAGATATTAAGCTCTTTGGCTACCTCTTCAATAGAGAGTTTAAATTTGGTTATCATTTTGACGGCACTCTCAAGTACTCCTTTTTCAATCCCTTTCTCCATCCCCTCCTTCGTCGCCTCTTCTATCGCATAATCCAATA
>DYMA01000102.1 GCA_020721815.1 Sulfurovum sp.
ATGAAGCCGATTTGCGTACTGATGCCAATAGAATAGTCCTCTCCAATTAATATCTATTTTATATCCAAAGTGCTATAATTTAAAATATAACACAAAAGGAGTTACGATGAAAACTTTAACAAAATTGTTTTTGGCATTGGGCATTACATTGGCTTTGACCTCATGCGGTGGAGGTGGAGGTGATGATATCTTCACTGATGATGGATATACTAACGATGACTACAATGACAATTACAACAATGGTGGCGACTACACGAATGGCGGTGATTACAACAATGGTGGCGACTACACCAATAGTGGTGATTCAGTAAGTCTATACAGCTTGGCAGGTCGAAGTATTTCGGATTCAAGTGGTGGCTATATAGATTTTTGTAGCGATGGTTCTGTCTATTACTATTTAAATGGTAATGGCAACCATACGGGGACTTATAGTGCCGTTAATGGTGGCTATAAATTGGATTTTTACGATAGCGATCGTGGAAGCTATGCTATCGAAACATCTAACGGTTATCTTCAAGAGGGCATGACCTACTACATCATAGGTGTTGAGTACTTTACTATTGATTCGATTGGTTATTCTAACTGCTAATTGCCTATCCTCTATCGCTTTGATAGGGGATAAATCCGAATCTATATCTGAGTCCTAGGCGATTGAGATATAGATTCAAACAAACATTCAAGGAGCATATTATGTTACGAAATTTTTTACTTATAACTGCAACACTGTTTTTAGTTTCATGCGGTGGCAATGATGACCCCTATGAAGATGATCTCTATTACAACGATCCTTACTACAACGATCCCTATTATCAAAACGACGGGTATTACTACTACTCCTATTTCCATATCAAAGACCTTGACAATTTCCAATACCGTGTGGGCAATATTAAATACGATTGCGGATTATTGGAGGGGATTACCGATAGTAGCGGAATGTTTAAGTACGAAGATGGGGCCAATTGTGTCTTTACCTTTGATTACAACAACACAACGTACGAACTGGGATTTATTGATAGCGACACCATTGATACAAGCAATATCTATGTCTTTGATTTGCAAAATGTCACCGATGAGGGACTCTTAAACGCTATTACGGGTGCTATGAATAGCGAAACGCTAGAGATTACACGTTATTAAATTAAAAAGGATACAAATGAAAACTTTATACACACTATCGTTGCTCTCACTTATGATACTTGGAGGGTGTGGTTCTTTGACAGGTGATGATGAGAAAGATATTCAAACATTAAACGCACGTTACTACAATATCGAAGGTGTTGAGTACGATTGCGGCGATGCACCCAAAGGGACTACGGGGAGCGATGGTGCTTTTGTCTTTGAAGAGGGCGAGGGGTGTACCTTTTATGTAGGTAGCAAAGAGCTGCGCAAGGTATCTTATCGTGACCTTAGCGATGGGGCTATATTGGTCGAGACCAACGATGAGACGATGCAGTTTTTGCAAACACTTGATAACGATGGCAGTGTCGATACGGGCATTAAAATCCTCTCAAGTGTTGGCGACTACCTTGAAACCCAAAAACAAATTGATGATTTTTTAATTCCCAGTTTCATCTCCGAAAATGTCACTATCAACGATGCCACTATGGCTACACTCTATGCGGCTTTGGCAGTAGCGGCTAGTGGATACGATGGAGAGTATGCAACCAGCGATGAAGCAAGAGAGTACATCAATCGAATAGTAGCCGATTTACAACAAAAACAGATTGACTTTATCGAGTTGCGATAAATCAACAATTTTCTATCTCCCAATAGAAAGCTTTTGGCTTTTAGCCAAAGTTTACTATAATACTCTCAATTTTATTACTTTTTTAAAGGTTATTTATGGTTGTTACACGATTTGCACCCTCCCCGACAGGCTATTTGCATATTGGCGGTTTGCGTACGGCACTTTTTTCTTGGCTTTGGGCAAAACACAGCGGTGGAAAGTTTTTATTAAGGATTGAAGATACCGATTTGGCACGAAACTCCGATGAGGCACTCCAAGCCATTATCAAAGCCTTTGATTGGGTAGGTATGAGCTATGATGGTGAGGTACTCTATCAATCCAAACGCTTTGATATTTACAAAGGCTACATCAATAGACTCCTAGAAGAGGGCAATGCCTATAAGTGCTACATGTCCAAAGAGGAGCTAGATACTTTGCGAGAGGAGCAGACGGCAAAAGGCGAACGCCCCCGCTACGATGGGAGATACCGTGATTTTGAGGGTACACCACCGCAAGGAGTTGAGCCTGTCATTCGCATCAAAGCCCCCCAAAGCGGTAAAATTGAGTTTGAAGATGGAGTCAAGGGGTTTATCTCTATTGATGCTAGTGAAGTCGATGATTTTATTATTGCAAGAAGCGACGGAGTGCCGACGTACAATTTTGTTGTAGCCATTGATGACCATGAGATGGGGCTTACCGATGTCATTCGAGGCGATGATCACCTCTACAATACTCCCAAACAAATTGTAGTCTATCGTGCCTTGGGATTGGCGTTACCCAAATTTTATCATGTGGCGATGATTAATAACGAAGAGGGCAAAAAGCTCTCCAAACGAGACGGCGCCACCGATGTGATGGAGTACAAAACGCAAGGATTTTTGCCCGAGGCGTTGTTAAACTTTTTGGTTCGACTAGGGTGGAGTCATGGCGATCAAGAGATATTTACACTTGAACAGATGATAGAACTCTTCGAGCCTAGAAATATCAACAAGAGTGCTTCAAGCTACAATCTCGATAAACTTTTGTGGATTAACGCCACACACATGAAAAATATGCCCACAAATCAAATGATAGAGTTGCTCAAACGCTACGATTGCGATATTTCAATGCACGATAAAAAAGAGGCAATCCTCAAAGCCACTATAGAACGTGCCAAAACCATGATAGAACTCAAAGAGCAAATTGAGCTTATTTTAAACGCTCCCAAAGAGTACGATTCAAAAGCGGTGCAAAAAGCCTTCAAAGCCGATACCAAAGAGATACTATCAAGCTTTATTGAGGATTTAACAACCATTCGCCCTAGCTCTTCACAAGAGATACACACGCTGATGAATGAATTTTTGAGCGTACGGGAGTTGGGATTTGGCAAACTAGGGCAACCTTTGCGTATCGCACTCCTTGGAGCTATGAGCGGTTCGGGATTGGATGAGATTATCGATATTATAGGCATTGATGAGACCAAAGTGCGTGTTCAAAGAGCCATTGAGAGCATCTAATGCTCAAAAACTCTTGGGTTATATTGAGTGAATTTATCTCATTTTCATTAAATTTGGGTATAATTACCGCCATTATACCCACCAGAGGGTAAGTTTTTAAAAAGAGGATAGAATGACATCAACACTTTTGATTTTTCAAATACTATTATCACTTGTCATCACCATTGCCGTTTTGCTTCAAAAGAGTTCATCCATTGGGCTTGGAGCCTACAGTGGTAGCAATGAGAGCATGTTTGGAGCCAAAGGGCCTGCGGGTTTTTTAGCAAAGTTTACTTTTAGTATCGCTTTGTTGTTTATTATCAACACCTTAGCACTTGGATATTTTTACAACAAAGAGAACAGCAAATCGGTAGTCGATAGCGTAACAAGCGATGTTCCTACAGCACCCACAAGCGATAAAAAAGTACCCAGCAACGATGCTCCCGCTCTGCCCACAAAGATAGAAGAGACTCCCGTATCTACTCCTCTTCAAACACCTACAGAGTCCAACGCAACCCAAACAGTAGAGGATACAAACGTTTCGAGCGATAGCAACACAACACAAACCGACACAAACTCAACCGTTGAGTCCAATACCACCAAAGAGTCCAACGCTTCAAACTAAACAAAGAAGCCCTTAGGGCTCTTTTTTACTACGCACTTTGCTGCGACAAAAAATCTAAGATTTCAAATCAAGTTTAAAATGACAAACATCGTGAGATAATTTTTTAAGTGCGTAACATCAGTTAAATAAGCTAAAACACGCTAAAATGCTATAATTATTTACAAAGGATTTTACATGCTAGATGAAATTTTCAATGATACCAAAGAACATATGCAAAAGAGCATTGTCGCCCTTAGAAGAGACTACAGTACTTTGCGTTCGGGAAGCGTGACAACCAACATTATTGACCATATCAAAGTCGATTACTACGGCACACCCACAGCTATCAATCAAGTCGCCAATGTCATTGCAACCGATGCTACAACCATTACTATCACTCCATGGGAAAAAACCATGCTCAATCCTGTAGGCAAAGCTATTCAAGAGGCAAACATTGGTGTCAATCCCAACAACGACGGAAGCGTGATTAAGCTCTTCTTCCCTCCTATGACGACCGATCAAAGAAAAGAGATTGTCAAACAAGCCAAAGGTATGACCGACAAAGCCAAAGTCGCTATCCGAAATATCCGAAAAGATGCCAACGACAAAGTCAAAAAACTCAACAAAGACAAAGCCATTAACGACGACGAGTCCAAAAAAGCAATGGATCAAATCCAAAAATTTACCGATGAACACGTAACCGAGTGCGATACTGTCTTTGCTAAAAAAGAGCAAGATATTTTAAAAGTCTAAGCATGAATATAGAACAAATATATAAAGATGCAGGGGCATTACTCGAAGGACACTTTATCCTAAGCAGCGGTAACCACTCCAGTCGCTATTTGCAAAGTGCAAAAGTTTTGGAAAATCCAGCCGTAGCACAGAAATTGGCAATCGCTTTGGCACAAATGATTTGCAACGCCCAGATTGAAGCCCACAGCGTTTGTGCACCTGCTTTGGGTGGTGTATTGGCAGGATACGAACTCGCGCGAGCATTGGAGATACGCTCTATCTTTGTGGAGCGAAAAGATGGGACAATGCAACTTCGCCGAGGTTTTGAAGTCAAAGTGGGTGAGAAGTTTATTATTTGCGAAGATATTATCACCACGGGAGGTTCGGCTATGGAGGCTCTAGCGGTGATTGAGTCGCTAGGGGGCGAAGTGGTTGCTTTTGCCTCTTTGGCAAATCGTGGTTTTTGTTCTCGCACAGGAAGCCAAACACCAACCAAAAAGGAGTGCAAACTCAAAGCAGGAGTTGCCTTTTTTGCATTGGAGGATTTTGAATTTGAAATGTATTCACCCGACCAATGCCCTTTGTGTCAAGCAGGAAGCGAGGCGATTAAACCAGGGAGTCGCAACTAAACCCCCACAAAGCCCTAAAATACAAATTTTAGGGACTACAAAATCCTATCACTGCTCACTCTTTGCGGTCTCTTTTAGCTTTTGTTATGCAAAATTCTATTACAATATCTCAAATAGACCAAGGAGATACCATGCGATACCTATTGATAGGGCTACTCATTAGCCTCACGTTGCTAGAGGCACGAAATACCAAAGTCGATGTAAGCCAAATCTACGGAAGAATACAATACGTGGATGCTTTTCCTGATTTTAAAGTAGAGGTTGTGGAGGCTTTTGAAGATCTTAGAGTCAAAGAGGTGAATGCTTTCCCCGATAGAGCAGGACGATGGCAGATAGTCACGGCTTTTCCTGATTTCAAGATTCAAAAAGTAAAAGCTTTTGGAGATTTTAAAATTCGCTACGTCGATGCTTTCGAGGGAGTCAATAAATAATCAATAGGCGTACAAAGTCGATTATTTTAAGAGTTTTGGTTATAATACTCAAACTTTTTTAAAGGCATATAATGGGACTGCTAGATTGGTGGAATGAAACAATAAACAGTAGCGTATCTAACAAGCAAGACAACAACGGTATCATAAATACAGGCAATCACAACCACATCACTATCATCAACCCTCCTCACTCCATGCCCCAAAAGCCTATCAAGCCTATACCCATTGCCCCCGTTTCCAGTGCTACGCTCTACATTAGACGCTCGATTGATGAGACTATCGATGCCATTATCCAAAAGCAAATCCATCAAATAATAGTTATCAACGCACAAGGGGGATTGGGCAAAAGTACACTGATAAACAACCTCTCCCACCACTACCCTACTTTGCCCATGGTAATCATCAACAAACAAAACCAAGAGGGTATTACCCTGCCCAAACTCTTGATGGATAGTGAGTTTACCACGCTACACAATACCCCACTACTAACCCAATGCAAAGAGCGATACAATAGCGGTGAAGCACTGCATGAGATAGAGATACTCGATGCTTTGCAAAAGGATTTTGGGGAGTATGGACTCTTTGTAGTCGATACTTTTGAGAAGATACGAGGGATGGATATTGGCTCTATGGTTGATTTCAATAGTGAGAGTATGACACCCCGCAAAGATATTCACCACGAGAGGCTCAAAGATACTATTGAAAGGCTCTTTGATAGATTATTAGGAAGGGCTACTTTTGTTGTAGGAGGGCGTAACGATTTGAGAGAGATTAACTTCGGGATTGATGAGAGCAAATTACAAGAACTAAGCATAGAGGGGTTTAATACCGCACATATCCAAGAGTATTTTGAGGTCTCCAATGTCCCTTTGCCCGATACTGAAACAATAGCGTATATCCACACCATCACCAACGGTAACGCCCTGCTTGTCTCACTATTTCCCAAAATATACAGAGATTATAAGAGTTGGGAGGAGCTTGATAGGGAGAGGATAGAAAAGGTAATGCTAGAGGATGAGGAGTATGGATTGCTCTTTTATCTTGCCGATAGGGTATTTTCGCATATTGATAGAGATTTGGAAATATACAAACTCGCCATCCCTAGAGTACTCAATCGCCAAATAGAGCAAATTTTGTACCCTAATGCAGAGGTTTTGGATAATATGGTGACCAATGGACTCATCTACAAAGGCAAAGGGACAAACAAAAGTCAATTTCATCTCCACGACAGTTTCAAATCCTCTATCGTAGCCGATACCAAACGCAAATATCAACAAAACTTTTCAAGCCACCACGACAACCCCAAAATCGCCGATATTCATACTCAAATGATAGAGTACTACCAAACCTACCAACTTGACAAAACCATCAACAAAGATTTGGAGATTTGCTACCACACCATGCTCCTTAGAAAAGATTTTGAGAGAGATTTTAACAAAAATAGAGAAGAGTTTGTCGATTTGGCATTTGGCTCGTTATCTCTAAACAATAATGAAAAAAATAATATTTGTAAAAAGTTTTCTGAACTTAGTTCACGGCAGATAAATGAACTTATCAGGATATTTTATGAAGAGAGAGATACATTGATTAATATGATGAGTTCTCAACTTTATAACGAACTCAAAAAACATTCATCAATGGGCAAAGAAAATGTTCTAACCAATTTGGATATTTTGCAAAAAATAGCTGAGCAAGAAGAGTTTAATAACGATTGGTCTATCTACTACCTATTGGGATATGCTTATGGTGAGTTAAAAGAGTACAACAAAGCTATCACTACCTATCAAAAAGCCATTGAGATAAATCCTAAAAATGATGATGCCTATAATAATATGGGAATTGCTTATCGTAATTTAAAAGAGTACGACAAAGCACTCACTGCCTATCAAAAAGCCATAGAGATAAATCCACAAAAAGATGAAGCCTATAATAATATGGGAATTGCTTATCGTAATTTAAAAGAGTACGACAAAGCCATCACTGCCTATCAAAAAGCCATAGAGATAAATCCTAAATATGATGATGCCTATAATAATATGGGAATTGCTTATCGTAATTTAAAAGAGTACGACAAAGCACTCACTGCCTATCAAAAAGCCATAGAGATAAATCCTAAATATGATGATGCCTATAATAATATGGGAATTGCTTATCGTAATTTAAAAGAGTACGACAAAGCACTCACTGCCTATCAAAAAGCCATTGAGATAAATCCTAAAGATGATAGTGCCTATAATAGTATGGGAAATGCTTATAGTGATTTAAAAGAGTACGACAAAGCACTCACTGCCTATCAAAAAGCCATTGAGATAAATCCTAAAAATGATGATGCCTATAATAATATGGGAATTGCTTATCGTAATTTAAAAGAGTACGACAAAGCACTCACTGCCTATCAAAAAGCCATTGAGATAAATCCTAAAGATGATAGTGCCTATAATAGTATGGGAAATGCTTATAGTGATTTAAAAGAGTACGACAAAGCACTCACTGCCTATCAAAAAGCCATAGAGATAAATCCTAAATATGATAAAGCCTATTTTAATATGGGAATTGCTTATGATGAGTTAAAAGAGTACGACAAAGCACTCACTGCCTATCAAAAAGCCATAGAGATAAATCCTAAATATGGTAGTGCCTATACCAATATGTTTGAGATGCAACTGATACGCAATCAAGACTTTAGCCTAGAACGAATCTTCCCACCCCACCCCCCTCTCAAAACCCCACTGGTGGGGGCTTAAAA
>DYMA01000103.1 GCA_020721815.1 Sulfurovum sp.
GTTTTTTACTTTAATTTTGGCTTAGGTGATGGGGTGAGTGGTTACAATTTTTTTATATTTTGCCTCAAAAGAAGTGATATAAAGGCTTTTTTATAACTTTTTAGAGTAGAATACGTTATAACGAATTATAAATTTTTGTAAAGGGCATAACTATGGATAACAAAAATATCAAAGAGAGCATCGAACTCATCGATGCTCACCTCAAAAACGAGGGTATATCTCGCCGTGATGCGATGAAGCTTTTTGGTGTTGGAGGTGCTGCGGCTATGTTGGCGGGTGGAACAACCACTCCGCTTAGAGCCAGTAGTGCTAAGGCTAAGATTGTCATCGTCGGAGGCGGACTTGCGGGTATGTCAACGGCTGCTCGTTTCACCAACTCATTGGATAATCCCGACATTACCGTCATCGAACCTTGTGATCAAGCCGTATCCTACCAACCAGGACAAACACTTGTAGCAGCTGGAGTCTATACCGATAGCGATATTAACTACAAAACAGCCGATTTTGTACCTACGGGTGTCACTATGGTAAATGAAAAAGCGGTTGATTTTGATCCAGACAACAACACCGTCACAACTGCCAGTGGCAAAAAAATTGGCTACGACTATCTTGTTATCGCTGCGGGTCTCAAACTTGCGTTTAATCAAATCGAAGGTCTTGGAATTACCGAAAGCATTACCTCACGAGGCGATTCAAGTGCGGTCAAAAAAGTGATTGGTCAAAACGGTATCTGTTCTATCTATTTTGGTGACGGTGCGGTTGATACATGGACCAATATGCAAAAATTTGTAGAAGATGCAAAGAGCAAAAAAGTGACAGGTATCTTTACAGACCCCCATACACCTATCAAATGCGGTGGTGCTCCAAAGAAAATCATGTACCTAACCGATGCAAGATTGCGTGAAGCAGGTGCTAGAGATAATGCTGATTTGACATTCTACCCCAATGGTGGAGCTATGTTTGGTGTACCTGAATATCACAACGCTATCCAAAGACAATTTGAAACACGTAACTTCAAATGGAACTATCGTCACAATCTTGTAGCCGTTGATCCTGCTAAAAAAGTTGCAACGTTCAATAAGTTTTGGGATGAAAAAGGCGCATGGGATGAGGATCTCGAAGAGTACACCGCCGTGAAAAAGAGCGAAAAAGTAGAAGTGCCTTTTGATTTCCTACACATCACGCCTCCAATGGTAGCTGCCGAAGAGATTGGCAAATCGGCTGTAGGTTCTGACAAAGGATGGGTACCTGTCAATCAAGAGACACTCCAACACGTCAAATACAAAAACGTCTTTGCCTTGGGTGATATTGCGGCTGTTCCTATGGGTAAAACAGGCGGTTCAGCAAGAAAACAATACAAAGTAGTGGTAGAAAATGTCATTGCTATGATGGAGGGCAAACCCCTTACTTCAAAATACGATGGATACACCGTTTGTCCTTTGATTACAAGTTTGGGTACTGTTATGTTGGCTGAATTTAACTGGACTGCAAAACCAACACCTTCATTCCCACTTGACCCTACGCAAGAGCGATGGATTTGGTGGTTGCTCAAAGTATATGTGCTCAAACCCATGACACAAATGGGTATGCTTTCGGGCAAAGCTTAAGAAGAGTCTTAGTTAGAATAGAAAATGGGAGAATACACAATGAAAAAACTTAATCTAATTTTACTATCTGCAGGTGCCATGTTGGCACTTAGCGGATGCGGAGAGATCGGTGCCGAAGGGCAACCCATTACTTACGCCAAAGCACCAGCTGATGTCTATAAAACAAGCTGTGCGAGTTGTCACGGTGACAAAGCCCAAGGCGATGAGAGCAAAAAAGCACCCGCATTGGCACAAAGACAAGCAGGTGAGCTTGAACTTGCACTCTACAATGCCAACAATAAGTTTGGTGAGGTAAAAGAGCATATCCGAAAAGATGTATTTGATGCCAAAGCCATGGCAGCTTATTTGGAAAAAGAGTTCTTTACATTGCCTCCAAAAGAGGCTCCAGTAGCCGAGACTCCTACAGAAGAACCTGCCACAGAGACTCCAACAGAAGCTCCAGCCTCTGAACCAGCACCAGCAGCCGAGCCTGTTCCAGAAGCTAACGCTACAAACTAATCCAAGCGGTGGGTTTCACCCGCCCTTATCCTCAATCATTAACCCAATCCTTCACAACCTCAAACACGTTTATCTTTTGAAAAATATGATATAATAATTAAAAAACCGAAAGGGTATTATGATTGTTTGTGCAGGTAACAATGAGGTCTTTGATTTTGCTACGCCTATTGGGGTAGGGCTATTGGATAGTGCTATTAACCTTACTCGAATATGCTTGATGAATCCACCTGAATTTATTTTATTTATAGGTAGTGCAGGGAGCTATGGGGAGAGAGAGATTTTTGATATTGTAGAGTCCAAAAGTGCTACGCAAATCGAAAACAGTTTTTTCAATGCCGCTTCTTACACCCCCATTGAAAATGTGGTCTCTACCGCTCAAAATATAGAAAATGAGATATTGATAAACTCCTCCAACTACATCACCACCGATAAAACTCTTGGCAAATACTATTTGTCGCACAATATCGGACTTGAAAACATGGAGTTTTATGCCGTTGCTAAGGTCGCTAGGGAGTTTAATATTCCCATGGGTGGAGTTTTTATCGTCACCAACTACTGCGACTCCCATGCCCACAAAGCATTCAAAGCCAACCACGCAGAGGCAATGAGGCGACTAAGTGAGTATATGAAGCGACGAACGTTCAATTGACAATAGTGGGTTATTTATATATAATTCAATAAGTATCCAATAGGAGTTGAAATGTGTGCGATTGAGTATTATACGTATGATGATTATGCCACTTGGAGCGGTGAATGGGAGCTTATTTATGGTTTGCCTTTGGCTATGTCTCCCTCTCCCAATGTTGAACACCAAACCATTGCCTACGATATTGCTTTTGAACTTAAACTTAATGCAAAAAAGTGCGATTACTGTCTGATTCTTGGTGAAACGGATTGGAAGATTAATGACGATACCGTTGTCAAGCCCGATGTCGTGGTGGTATGCAATGAAACCAACAGCAACTACATTACCAAAACTCCTGAAATCATCATTGAAGTCATTAGCAAATCAACCGCAAAACGAGATGAAAAAACTAAATTTCAACTCTATCAAGAGGAGAGAGTGCCTTACTATATCATCGTTTACCCTAGTGATCTCAAAGCCAAAATTTATCATCTTGGCAACAACGGATACATCAAAGAGGGTGATTTTAGTCAAGAAGCCTACCATTTTGAAACGACGCAATGTGCAACCTTTATCAATTTTGGTAATATTTTCAAAAGATTTAGACGCTAAAATGTTTCATTGGTATTCTCTTAATAAAAATCTGATAAATTTTAAAATTATTAACACCAATCCTATAGAAATAGAAACAAAGGAAAAACCCTTGAACCCAGCCAAACCCTCCATTCAAGACTTTACACAAGAAGAGCTTTTAGAGTATGTCAAACCCGCTTTTAGGATTAAGCAGATTTACAATTGGGTCTATCATAAATATGTTGATAGCTTCGAGGAGATGAAAAATTTGCCCAAAGCGATGCAACAGCAACTCCATGAAACTTTCATTATCAACCCCCTCAAAATCGCCAAAGTACAAAAGAGTATGGATGGTAGCAAAAAGTATCTTTTTGAGTTGCACGATGGACATACGATTGAAGCCGTTTTATTGCTCATGAAGCCCAAACAGTACCACGAAGATGGGAGCATCAAACACCACGAACGCTATACGGTTTGCATTTCATCGCAAGTAGGATGCAAAGTAGGGTGTGCTTTTTGTTTGACGGCAAAAGGGGGTTTTGTACGCAACCTCACCGCTGGGGAGATTGTCGCTCAGTTGTTGCTCATCAAAAAAGATAACGATATAGAAGCCAACAGACGGCTCAATATTGTCTATATGGGCATGGGCGAACCGCTAGATAACTTAGAAAACGTCGTTAAAGCCATTCAAATATTTTCAGCTCAAGATGGGATGGATATATCTCCCAATCGCCAAACGATTTCAACCTCTGGGCTAAGTAGCAAAATTGAAAAACTGGGCAAATTGGATTTGGGAATCAATCTAGCCATTTCGCTCCATGCTGTCGATGATGCCTTGCGGCAAAAACTTATGCCCATCAACAAAGCCTACAATATTGCCTCTATTATTGAAGCGGTAAAAAATTTCCCCATCAACTCTCGCAAACGGGTAATGTTTGAGTATTTGGTAATCAAAGATGTAAACGATACTCTTGACGCTGCCAAAAAGTTGCTCAAACTCCTTGATGGTATCAAAGCAAAAGTCAATTTGATATACTTCAATCCTTATGAAAATACCGAGTTTAAACGCCCCAACGAAGCCGATATGTTGGATTTTCAAGAGTATCTTACCAAACGGGGATTGCTCTGTACTATCCGTGAATCCAAAGGATTGGATATATCCGCAGCGTGCGGACAACTTAGAGAAGAGGAGAAAAGAGATGTTTGAAGCCACGATTGATGAGATTTTATTTTTGTTTATAGTAGCGGTTGTGATTGTCGGGGTAGGGTGGTTTATGTACGATGCCAGAGATGAGCATGAAAAATAACACCTATTTGTTTCACGTGAAACATTATCGCATTGAAGCAGTAGGTTCGGCTGTAGGTTCGGCTTTAGCCGAACAAATTGGGATTGTGAAATACCTAGAACTCGGCTAAAGCCGAGGCTACGGATTCAAAGTACATACCATCATCGATTAAATTTACGTCTATTTTTCGCTTCGATTAGCACTTTTTGGGCTTTAAAATCTTCGCAACTGCTTAAAATATACAGGTTGTTTTTGAAATCAAACTTTAGTCTATTGGCATGGAGCAAAAGCCTATTGGCTCCTGTCTCTATTTTGCGTTCTTCGTTAGTTAATCGCTCCTCCAAATAGGCTTCACTCACCTCAAAATCTGTCCCATAGAGCGGGTCGCCGATAATGGGATGTTTCACGTGAAACAAATGGATACGGATCTGATGGGTTCGCCCCGTATAGGGAAAACACTCCACCAATGTAACATCCAAATTGGCATCATATTCCAACGGCACAAAATGCGTTTTGGCACTTTTCCCCGTAGCACAAATCATCACTTTGTGTTTGGTATTGGCATAATCATCCAATGCTTTAATAGGCATTTCGACATTCAACTCGTGCTTAAACTCACCATCAACCCATGCTAAATAGCTCTTTTGAATTTTGCGTTCTTGAAACATGACTTTCAATTGCGACTCCGCTTGGGTATTGTTGGCAGCCAAATAGAGTCCCGAAGTCTCTTGGTCGATACGGTGTACTCCATTGGCATCTGCACCGCCAAAAATACGCACTTCATCAAGCATGGAGTAGGGGGTAGTCATCTTTTTGGGATGCACCAAAACTCCCGAGGGTTTATCAAAAAGCATAAAATCTGGGGTTGAAAAGATGGGTACATTGCCCCTAGAAATAGGCTTAAAATAGACATATTCAATCTCGCCATGCAATACCTCACTGCTGCCATAGATGGACTCTCCATTGACCAAAATACGCCCTTTGGCAATAGCCCTTTGAGCTTGAGCTTGGGTGTAGTTAAATTCTCGCATCAAAAATACAAAAGCTCGTATCTCTTGGGGTAGTCTAAATTTCTCTTTGACAAAGGGCATTTTTACCTCGCTGTAACTGCTAATTTGGTATTATCATCTCATAAAAACTACGACATCATAACATAAAAACAGGAAATAGAAAAATGGTAGAACGATACGCACGCAAAGAGATGAGCGAAAAATGGACACAAGAGGCACGTTACGCAGCGTGGCTAGAGGTAGAAAAAGCAGCCGTCAAGGCATGGAATAGACTAGGACTTATCCCCGATGAAGATTGCCGCAAGATTGTTGAAAATGCTACGTTTAGCGTCGAACGCATTGAAGAGATTGAGGCGATTACCAAACACGATTTGATAGCCTTTAATACCTCCGTATCGGAATCATTGGGTGAAGAGTCTCGATGGTTTCACTACGGCATGACAAGCTCCGATGCGGTCGATACGGGTGTGGCGTTGCAGATGAAAGCTTCGCTTGAAATGGTGATTGAAGATGTCAAGATGCTAATGGAATCGATTAAAACAAGAGCCAATGAGCATAAATTTACACTCATGGTAGGACGAAGCCACGGGATTCACGGTGAACCCATTACCTTTGGTTTGACACTGGCTGTTTGGTACGATGAGATGGCACGACACCTTCTTAATCTCGAACAAACGATGGAGGTTATTGCTGTAGGGCAAATCAGTGGAGCGATGGGGAATTTCGCCCATGCACCCTTGGAGCTTGAAGAGTACGCCATGGCAGAACTTGGACTCAAACCTGAGCCTTGTTCCAATCAAGTCATTCATCGAGATAGATACGCCAGGTTGGCTACTGCTTTGGGGCTACTGGCTTCATCCATTGAAAAATTTGCGGTGCAAGTACGCCACCTCCAGCGAACCGAAGTCTATGAGGCTGAAGAGTATTTCGCCAAAGGACAAAAAGGAAGCTCCGCTATGCCCCACAAACGCAATCCTATTTTGACCGAAAACATTACAGGACTTGCACGCATGATACGTGCCTATATCACTCCTGCGATGGAAAATGTCGCTCTTTGGCACGAACGAGACATTAGCCACTCTTCGACGGAGCGATTTTGGTTGCCCGATGCTTTTATTACGACCGATTTTATGCTTCATCGTATGAACAGTGTCGTTGCCAATCTCACCGTAATGCCTGAAAATATGATGAAAAACCTCAACCTAACAGGCGGATTGGTCTTTTCTCAAAGAGTACTACTGGAACTACCCAAAGCGGGAGTAAGCCGAGAAGATGCTTATAGAATCGTCCAAAGAAACGCCATGCGCGTATGGGAAGAGATCCAACAAGGCAAACCTACCACCAATGAAAAAGGGGAGTCTTTGTATCTTCAATACCTATTAGCCGATGAAGAGCTTGGAAACTCACTAAGCAAAAAGCAAATACGAGAGTGTTTTAACTATGAGTACTACACCAAAAACGTGGATGCGATTTTCAAAAGAGTATTTGAGAAGTAGGGCTACGCTAGACTTTGATACCATTTTATGCTATAGTTTATAAAACATTTAAGGATTTTATGATGCTCAATGAATTTAAAATAGTGCTTCTCACCTCTCTTTTGATTAGCTTTGTAAACGCTGCAAGTTTCGATTGCCAAAAGGCTTCAACCGATGTTGAAAAACTTATCTGTAGCGATACGCACCTCTCCGTATTGGACGAAGATTTAGCAAAAGCCTACAAAAATGCACTCCAAAGAGACCCCGATAGAGTCAAAACCCAACAGCAACGATGGCTCAAATACACACGCAACGATTGCACCAGTTTGGAGTGTCTCAAAGATGCCTACAGGTTGCAAATTGATAGACTAAACGGCTTCACCACTCGTCAGTTACGTTCTATCTCTAAATGGGCAGGGGATTACAAAATGGACGGGGATGATTTGAGCATCCAATCCTCTCTGCACTTTAGCTATACCTCTTTGGGGGGCAATTTGCATCTATGCATGATTGAGGGAAAATTTACGGAGAGTATGGGCAAACTCACATTTGATGACAACTCCAACGATTGTCATATTCGTATTAGCCTCAAAAGCGAAAACCTTGATGTCAATATCTCAGAGTGTCGCTACTATTGCGGAATGAATGCCTACACAACAAGCGGGATATTTAGCAAACAATAGCCAAAAGAGAGTCAAACCATGCAAAAACTACCTATTGGAATGAGTAATTTCAAAGAGTTGATAGAAGAGAACTACTACTATTTGGACAAAAGCAACTTCATCGCAGAGGTCATTGATAGCAGTGCAAAAGCACTCCTCCTCCCCCGCCCCCGACGCTTTGGTAAAACCCTCAACCTTAGTATGCTCAACTATTTTTTTGATATACAAGAGGAGAGCGGGAAGCTCTTTGAGGGATTGGCGATTGCAAACAATGGTGCTATTATGGCTCATCTTAATCGTTATCCTATTATCTATGTTTCGTTTAAAGATGTGAAAGAGGAGAGTTTTGAACAGAGTCTTGTTAAAATAGGAATGTTGATTGAAAAAGAGTTTGCTCGGCACAAAAAAGCAATTTTTAGTATAGATTTGGAAGAAAAAGAGAGACAACTCATAGAGAGAATATTAATTACTTCGGCTTATCAAGTTGATTTTGAAATATCCTTCAAACTCCTCTCCAAACTCCTCACTCTTGCCTACAATCAAAAATGCATCATT
>DYMA01000104.1 GCA_020721815.1 Sulfurovum sp.
CAAAATCGGTAAAGGGGTCGATGTATTTGTCTTTGATGGTCATGCACATGAGGAGGCTCCTTTGGGGTTAAATAGAAATTGTCATTTGTCCAATTTGTTTGTAGCGTTTGTAGTATTTTTCCACAAAGCTTCGCACTCTATCATCTTGAGGCAAGTAGATACCGTTGTATTTGAAGGCGTAGTCGCTCAAAAATCGATTGGCATCGTGTTTTTCGATGTAGTAGTTTGCCAATTTGTAGTAGGCACTGTAATAGAGTTCTTTCATGGCTTCGTATTTGGAGTAGTCAATACGCAATTTGGTACTGCTAAAGTTGATAATACCGCTTTCAAACAAAATATCAAGATGGATAATACCCTCGCAATAGTAAGCTTGTACCTCTCCAACCTCTCTCCACGACATAAGCGAAACGGCACGTGCAACGGTATCGTCGATGATATGCTTTTGAAGCTCTTTTTTCTCATTGAAGAAAAACGCCATCAATCCTCCCGCTGTCGCTTTGAACTCTTCAACGTTTTTGTATTGACCGCTACGGTTCATCACCTTTTCGGTATCTTTATCGACCCATAAGATATGCCCATACTCATGTCCAATCGTAGTGATAGCATAGACTTCATACCAAAGTTTGGGATGTTTTTTGATAAACTCTTTTTGCGCTCTCATAAAATCTATTCCCAAAAACTCTACACTGATTTGCATAGTGGGTTTGCTTTTTTTGGCTTCCATTACAAAATCGGGATAGGCAAATATCTTTTTGCCCCATTTTGCAGAGATGCGTTCATCATTGGGGACTACTTGAGCCGAAAAGAGACCGTTAAAATGAGCTCCATAATAGAACATGGGTCGTCCAACATAGAGTTGTGTTTTGTCGATTTGTTCGATATTTTTTTGGATAATCTTCGTCCCCAAAGAGTGTCCAATATCGTTACTCACGCTTAAAGCAAAGGATTTTATATCGTCGCTTACGGTTGAGTTTTTTTGCAATACCAAATCAATAATGCGTACATCCCACTCCAACGCTACGGCTTTTCGGTAGTGATCTTCGTAATACTCTAGGGGGTGAGAGGGTTGAATGGGGGTAGTAATTGCCATCCACGCCTCATCGACTGCAGCCCAATATCCAATGAGTTCATCGGTATTTTTGTGTGCAAAGGCGTTTTGCAAGGCTTTGAAGTAAGCAATCCACTCCTCCTCTTGACCAAATACCTCATCCTCCATCTCTTGAAGCGACTCTACCAAAATATCCAACGCTTCGACAATATTGCCCACCTCTTCTTCAAAGGCTTCGCTATAGGCTACGCTTCGATACTCTCCATTGTGCGATTTGTGAAGTACGGAGTAGCATCTATCACCCACTGAGCAATCCACATCCAAATCAAGGAGCTGTTCTTCTTCAAGCTTTTTAAAGATTTTCTCCTCATCTCCATTGAAGAGACGGTAGAGTTCTTTGTTGATAGTGTGGATAATGTGCGATGTCCATGCACTTTGCCATCCGCTCATAGTGATACCAATAGCGTGCATTCCCTCTAGTACAGTCCAGTAAAAATCATTGAGAAGTTTGTTGTCTCGCATCCAAATAATGAACTTCTCAAACTCACCGATATGAAAACGACTCACAAAGAGATAGGCTTGTTCTTTTTTGTACAAAATCGTATCTTCATCCAAATCGAGTTTTTTAAGTACCTCATCAAGGGAGTCTTCACGAAGATTAATGATTCGATTAAGAGCAGCCAAAACATTTTCGCTGTTGTATTTGAGATCGAGCATATTTAAAAACTCTTTGACACACTTTTGTGCTTCATCGTGGCTCTCGTTTAGAAGCGTGTAGTAGTTGTTGAGCGTACCTTGTCTTCGCTTAAGCTCGGCATAAATCATCTCCAAATCGCTCATAAACTTTTTTCTTTCAATCATAATCTCTCCCTAGTATCTTTTTAGCATTTCAACAATAGGCTTGGCGAGTGCCAATGCTTTGGCTCTGTGTGAAATTTTGGATTTAAGCTCACGGCTCATCTGTGCCATGGTTTGATGGTATCCATCGGGTGCGAAAAGCGGATCGTACCCAAAGCCTTGATCACCTTTGGGCAAAGTATTGATTGTGCCATGCACCCATCCGTGTACGCAATAGACCCCGTATTGTGAGACAATGGCGATAGCACAGGTGTAGTGAGCCTTGCTTGAAGTAAGCGATTTTTGCGTTAGATTATCAATCAGTTTATTCATATTAGCCTCATCGCTTACTCCTTCACCCGCATACCTTGCACTGTAAATCCCAGGTTCTCCCCCCAACGCCTCCACGACCAACCCACTATCATCGGCTACTACGATATACTTTTCATTGTCTTGCTCTGCTAATTTATTGTATATCTCTTGGGCTTTTAAAATAGCATTGCCTTTAAAGGAATCTTCAGTCTCTTCTATCTCAATGTCGCCTAGTAGCTCTTGATAGGGGAGAATATCGGCTTGACACATCTGCTTAAACTCTCTAAGTTTGCCTTTATTGGAGGTTGCCAATACTATTTTCATTGCTTTGCCTTTGGGTTGTTGTCGTGAATTGTTCTTAGTGATTTTATCCAAAGAGAGCCTCCAATAAGCTTAGAGATTGACAATCTCAACCTTAACCGATTTGAAGCGTGGGGTTAAAATCAATGCATCGCACTCATCCCCAAAAATAGCATTGATACGACTTGTGGCATGATGAAAAGTAGTATAGAGCGTTTTGGGCTTGATGTTGTCGCTAAATTCGACTTTGAGGGGCGAAGTCTCTCCGTATTGGGTCTTTAGGATTACCCATTCACCCGTAAAGCTCTCTTTGTCTTGATAGGAAGCCAAAACGACATCTTGGGGATATTTACTGTTGAGTTTCTCGCTTTGCTTGGTTTGTGCAGCGTTGTTGTAGTGGGCTAAGATACGTCCTGTGGTGAGGTAGTAGTGGTTGGCGGTGTAAAAGCTACCCTCCAATATCTCTTTGACCATGCCTCGCAGTTCGTAGGGGTGGTAGCTAAATCGTGCCAAACCATCAAGGGTGCGAAAATCAAGCAGATGGAGTATAGGGGTATCTTCGTGGTAGATTGGCCACTGCATTCCTCTTTTTCGGTGGCGTTCAAGACGATAATAGGCCGCTCCACTAAAGCGATTGGAGGCCACTTTTGTCACCTCTTCCCACACCTCTTGGCTTGAAGCGTAGTTGAAATCTCCCCCTAGTTTATTATCTAGCATCTGCAACACCTCCCAATCGTCGGGCAAAGGCGAATGGACAAGGGGTTGCGAAAGGTGCAATCGCCGCATGGCATTGATATAAACCCCTGTTTTTTCATAAGCGCTGCGAACACCAATCACAATATCGGCTTTTTGAGCAATGTGTGTCATAAAAAGCTCTTGGGTCATAATAAACTCCAAATTCCCAATCGCTTTTTCGACCTTGTTGATATTGGTATGAATATGGGTAATATCTTCACCCATATTAAGCAACGCCTTGATTTTGCCCTCCATCATCGCATTGAGTAGTTGAGGTGTCATCAGTCCCTCTTCGAGTGGGCGTTGATAATCGGGGTTGTAGTAGGGCAAACACCCCATATCGCACGCTCCTTGGACATTGTTTTGCCCTCGTAGAGGCATGAGTCCCGCCCCTATTTTGCCTATGTTGCCCGTCATAATGGCTAGGTGAGTAATAGCCATAACGGCGTAGCTTCCATCCAAATGCTCCGTAATGCCCAGTCCCCAAAATATCATCGAACGTTTGAAGGCGTACTCTCGTGCGATATTGGCGATGGTTGTAGCCAAATGTTCATACCCCTCAATCGTAGCAAAAAACTCAGGATTGGCGTAGGGGTCGCTTAAAATTTGGGCTTTGAACTCCTCAAATCCTTTGCTACGAGAAGCAATGAAGCTCTTGTCGTAAAGCTCTTGGGTGATAATGACATACGCCATCATATTGAGAATAAGCAAATTGGATTCAAAGGGGATAATGGCGTTGTATTTGGCAAATTTTGCCAATTTCGTATGACGTACATCAATGACGGCTAGATTGTTATGCTCATTTGCCATAGCTACAATGCGGTTGGCTACGATAGGATGGGCTTCGATGGTATTAGAACCCATGACTATCATAAATTCACACTCATAAATATCGTTGTAGGGATTGGTGGCCGCTCCCTCACCAATGGTGGTACGCATACCTTTGAGCGAGGGAGAATGGCACACTCTTGCGCAGTTATCGACATGAGGCGATCCCATGGTTTGACGGGTAAATTTTTGGAAGAGATAAGCGCTTTCGCAGTTGGTTCTAGCTCCGCCAATAGCGCAAAAGCTACGGCTACCGTATTGTGTTTTAATTTCTTGAAGTTTATGGGCAGCTATGGAGGTAGCCGTATCGAGGTCACAGGTGTAGTAGTGGTCGTCAAAAGAGGTTAAACGCTCACCAAAGGTTGTCAAAAGCTGGGGATTTTTATCCATAAAGCTTTTTTTGATGCGTGGTGCTTTGATACGGTTGGGCGAATCGACAAAATCATATCCCAATCGTCCCTTGATACACAAATTGCCTTGACTTACTATCCCATCTTTTTGAGCGTAAATTTTGGTAATCGTGTTGTTTTCAACGACTCCTGTAATATCGCATCCAACCCCACAATAGGTACAAACACTTTCAATCTCTTGTTTGTTCATATTCTTGCCTTTTTTATGAAGTTATAACATATTTTAACTTCTCAAAAGGTATTTTTATTTTAGATAAGGGTAGAGGTTCTTAAACGCAAGAACCCCTTAATTCATTAAAACTCAATAGCAAGATCTTTTTCACAAAAATCAAACTTAGCAGGTTCTGCTTCGCTCTTGTCTTCCCAAACAGCTTTCACGTATTGTTCACAACTTTGAGAATTGGTTGTTGTATCCCAAACGAGTTTCATGGTAGCCCCCGCTTCAATACCTTTGCCAATATCAAAAAAGCCCCATTTTTTCCATCTTCTGAAACTAAAATCTTTGTAATTTTGTCTTTTGTAGTGTTGGTCACTTCAAAAGCGTACTCTTTAGCAAACAACGACGTAGAACCCAACAAACAAACACCCAATAAAATCTTTGATGCTTTTGAACTTAAATAACCCATAATGAACTCCTAAAATAAAAAATGATTGCACAAGACAATCTTGCACATTATACAAAGTATTACCTTAATTTATAATCTATAATACAAAATATTTATAAATAGACCTTACGCACTTAAAAAATTACCCCTTTGAAACAGGTCATTGCAAACAAAGTGAAGCAATCTAAGGTTTTATAGCTGTAGGTTCGGCTTTAGCCGAACATTTGGAAGTTGTTGAATGCTTTAAACTCGGCTAAAGCCGAGGCTACAGATTCAAAGTCGTTGCTTGCGACATATTTGAAAATAGATTGCTTCGTGCCTCGCAATGACTCGCTCAATTTAGAAAGAGAAGTGAAACCTCCCGCAAGAGGAGGTATCGTAAAGCCTAGAGAGTCACTTTGATATTGGTGAGCATATCGCTAGGCATTGTAGAGAGTTTGGGTTGAGGAAGCGTAATAACTTTTGGAAGAGGCTTGTTGGGAACAATGTTCTCTTTGACCTCATCCTCTTCAATGGTAACAACACCATCGTTGACATTGGTTACAAACTTCGTCTCAACGACGATTTTGAGTTTAAATACCGTTTTGATCTCATCAGCTGTTGTATCGCTTTTGATATCTTGAACGATTTTAATCGCAAGAGAGAATTTTTCTTCAAACGTTGCAACACTAAAGCTATTGAAGAGATTGGTAATAATAAGCTCAAGACTTTCGATTTGAGTTTGAATCGTTTGAGCATCGCTGTTTGCAAGTCCCATGAGTTGTTTGAGTAGCTCTTCGTACAAAGCCTCAGCATTGTCTTGTGCAACTTTGGTAAATACTTTAATTTTGATATTTACTTTAATATCTTTGACAACTTTATTGATAGCCACAAGCTCCATTCGATCTTGGAACGTGAGTTGTTCTTTTTTGGCTTTGGCTTTGATTGTGATTTTCAATGAAACTTTAACTTTGAGCGTTGCAATAAGTTCGGGATTATTGACTACCTCATTGGCACCGTTGGCAATCTCATCACCACTCACCGAACCGTTTTGATCCTCAATGGTTTGTGCCATTTTAGTAGCCAAAAGATCCTCTAACAAGGCTTGAAGCTCAGGCGTATCGCTTTGCACAAGCATGGCTTCAACGGCTTTGAGTAGCTCTTCGAGGTTTTTGTTGTCGCCTAGTGCTTGTCGGATAAGTGTCAATGCATCAAGATCACTGTTTTTATAGATAAGTTTAATCACTTTTTTGAGTGAAATGTTTACTTTGGTATCGCCAACGACAAGCTTAATCACAATTTTGTACTCTTGGAGTGCTTTTACGACGCTCTTTTTGTAGTCATTGACATCTTCACCCAAATGCTCTTTGACCAAATTAGAGACAAAATCTATATCATCGCTACCAATATCCTCTCTTCCCATCTCATCCAATATCGCCTTAACAGACTCTTGGAGATTGGCAACAAAAAGTTTAAGTGTCTCTTCATCAAGTTCATCAAGATTGGTCTCTTTGACTTTGGCAAGAAGCTCGAAGAGTGCATTGTAGGCAACAAGAGCCTCTTTTTTGTCCTCATCGCTCATCGTTGCAACGGCTTTAATTTTTTCCATTAGAGTGCTTAGTTGATCCAAAATCACGCTCTCTACCGATGCTATCTTCTCCATGTCATCAAGTGCAATCTCTGCACCCAACTCTCTGGCTTCGTTGGCAATAGCAGTCAAATTAAGCTCTTGAATATCCAATCCCATATTGCTTATGGTGATTTTGATTTTCTTTTTGATAACAATTTTGGCTACGGCTTTAAAGGTGATTTTTTTATCTTCTGAGGGTACCATTTTGGTAAGCAACGCTACTAAGTTACCCAACTTATTGGCTACATCGTGTTTGTTGGGATCAAGTTTGCTTAAATCCTCACCAATATCGGCTCCCCCTAATTGCTCTTTGACCAAATCGGTAGCTTCATCAAGTGGCAATGCACCATCTTCTACGATACTATCGACAAGCGTTGTAGCGGGTGTGACGTGTCCAACGGTTTCATTTCCCTCATCACGCGTGACAATAGAACTCAAAATAATGCTATTGTTTTCATCGTTGGCATTAATATCGCCATCGACACTGCTATCGCTACCCTCTCGCACAACCACTCGGTATTGTGAGGGCATATTGTGTATGAGCGCTTGATATTTACCGCTATCATCGGTTCGCACCACAGAAGGCTCTGTAGTCAATGGTGTGCCATTCATATCGTAAAACTCTACAATGGCATTATAAATTGGCCCATCGGCTACGCTACCACTTGCCACATTACCTGCAGGTAACGCAACGGGAGCGCTGCAACTGCTGCCTCCACAACTTGACAAAAACAACGATGCAATAAAAATGGTACATAAAGTTATTAATTTTTTCATCCCCTACTCCTCTTTGGCTTCTTCACAAAGGACATAATATCCCTCATTCTCATAGATATTGACAAAGTTTTCATAACTCTCAACCTCTTGCTCGGGTGCAAACACCGTTGGTAAATCACCCATTACTTTAATCGCCACAGTGAGTGCATCACCCTCTCTTGAACAAACAATATCGTAAGCACTGAAGTTTTGAGCATTTGCACCGTGAAGCGATAATCCTCTTCCATAAAGTCGTGTCACATCCTCTGGTTCACTAGGGATAACAACCTCTATTTGCGTATCTTCCATCGCAAAAACCATCGTAGCTTTTCGTGCTGGGATATTTTCTTCGAGTAAAATATAGGACTCTTTAATCTCCTCATTGACTATTGGGTGAGGTGAATAGCCTTTCCAGTTGCCACCATCGACAATCCAAACCGAGTGAACTGCATCGGGGAGTTTAGAGATATCAATATCTCCACTAATGACACTTCTGCCTTTTGGTACATCCAACATTGTGCTATTGCTATTGGTAGCGTTATCGTTTAGGTCAATAACGGTACTGTTTGTGTTGGTGCTGTTATCATTAGTAGCAATCACACTTACGGCATTAGCAACAAATAAAAAGCCAAACATCGACAAAATCGATGCTATTTTAATCAACTTCATATTCATCCTTTAAAAATATAGAAATTCAAAGAGGCACAATTGCCCCTCAACGCTTACTTGCATAGTGTATTCTATCCAAATAAATATATAAATTATTTTAAATTAAAAATTTGTAACCACTCACCCCATCACCTAAGCCAAAATTAAAGTAAAAAACCT
>DYMA01000105.1 GCA_020721815.1 Sulfurovum sp.
TTGCTGTTTTTATTTTAAGGTTTTTTGGGGTAGAGGGGGGGTGAGTGGTTACAAATATTTGATAAAATTGAACCAAAAGATATACGCATCCCCAATAGTCTCATACAAAAGAGGCGTATTGATTTTGACAAGGGTGTTTATCTCTCAAAGATTTGTCGCTATAATTGAGGCACAATTTTAAAAAATGAGAGAAATATGAAAAATTTAATGAAACTTTCTATCCTTGTGACTTTGCTCCATGCTGATGTGAGTCATGTCGTTTTTTGTTGGTTCAAAGAGCCAAATAGTTTGGATGCCAAAAACAAACTCATAGAGGCTACCCAATCACTCAAAGCAATCAAAGAGGTGGAGTCTATCACTATCGGTCACAAAATATCAAGCCAACGAAAAATTGTCGATAGCAGTTACGATTTGGCTATCACTTTTCGATTTAAAAACAAAGAGAATTTGGAAAAGTACCTTCAACACCCCCTCCATCAAGATGCCACAACCAAAGCCCTCATCCCTCTCACCTCCAAAGTGGTCATTTATGATTTTGAAGAGGAGAAGATAGAGTAAGAAACGAGTAGCTTATTGATTTTTAACAAAATTTCACTATATTTTGGGTAGAATAGATACAAAATTTTATATTAGGAAACAGTATATGGGATTAAGTATCGGGCTTGTAGGATTGCCCAATGTAGGAAAATCAACCACTTTTAATGCACTCACCAAAGCGCAAAATGCCGAGAGCCAAAACTACCCCTTTTGTACCATCGAACCCAACAAAGCCGTCGTACCCGTACCCGATAAACGACTCGATGAACTAGCCAAAATCGTTAAACCTGAGCGTATTTTATACTCTACTCTTGATTTTGTTGATATTGCTGGGCTCGTCAAGGGTGCCTCTAAGGGCGAGGGATTGGGTAATAAATTTTTAAGCAATATCAAAGAAACCGAAGTGATACTCCATATTGTACGTTGCTTTGAAGATGAAAATATTACCCATGTTGAGGGGAGTATTGACCCTATTCGAGATATTGAGATTATCGAACAAGAGTTGCTTTTTGCTGACCTCGATAGCGTACAAAAGCGTGTCGAGTTGCTAAGCAAAAAAGCCAAAGGCAAAGAGAAAGAGGCATTAGCGCAGCTAGAAGTAGCCTCTAGGCTTTTGGAGCATATCGCCCAAGGATTGCCCGTGGTGACCTTTGAAGCCTTTGAGAGCGAGGAGTTTAGAGCCATCAACCGTGACCTTCGATTGCTCACCTCCAAAGCGATTATCTACGCTGCCAATGTCGATGAAGAGGGACTTGTAGAGGATAATGAGTACGTCAAACTCGTCAAAGAGTACGCTGCCCAAAGAGGCGCTCAAGTGATTAAACTCTGTGCCAAAGTCGAAGAGGAGATGGTGGAGTTTGACGACGACGAGAAGGCTGAAATGCTGGGTTCTTTGGGTGTCAAAGAGAGCGGATTGGATCAAATCATCCACGAGGGGTTTGATAAGCTAGGACTTATGAGCTACTTTACGGCGGGTGTTAAAGAGGTGAGAGCGTGGACGATACGCAAAAACACCACCGCACCCAAAGCCGCAGCGGTTATTCACAACGATTTTGAAAAGGGTTTTATTCGTGCCGAAGTGATCGCTTATGAGGATTTTATTGCTTATGGTGGTGAAGCCAAAGCCAAAGAGGCAGGCAAAAACAGACTAGAGGGCAAAGAGTATATCGTACAAGATGGCGATATTATGCACTTTAGGTTTAATGTCTAAGGAGAGCGTGTGAAAAAATTGATAGCTATCGGGATGGTTTTGTTGGTGATGCTAGGCTGCAACAACTCTCGTGGAAATTTTATCCATACGCTTGATAGTAATGAAAGTGTTGATAAAACCGTTGCCAAGCTTGAAGCTTTGATACAACACGCTGCGTTGAAGCACTTTTATACCTTTGATTATACTCAAAACGCTAAAGATCAAAATCTCACACTGCGTCCCTCCAAGCTGGTTGTCTTTGGCAATCCTCACATGGAGACAAAGCTAATACAGTGCAACGAGAGCATGGGGCTTGATTTGCCTATGAGGTTTTTGGTCTATGAGGATTTTAACGGTGAAACAAAAGTAAGCTATACCAATCCTGAGTACTTTTCGCTCAAACACAATATCAAAGATGCAAACTGTCTGCAAATCATCAACAAAGCTTCCATTGCTTTGGATGCAATCGCCTCACAAGCGACTCAAAAATAACTAATATTTATTAATATTTAATAATAGATTGGTTATGATGGTGTTAGTAATATTAATGGATATAAGGAGAGATGGTTTGTGCGTACGATGTTGATGATTTTTATTATTGCAACGGTTTTGGTTAGCATCGTTAGCCACTATTCGGGTTTTGATACCCATTTGCCCATCTATATTTTAGCTGTCGTATCCATAGCCGTTCTCTATGTCAATTATCAACTGCAAAAAAAAATCGAAGAGAAGCGAGAGATAGAGTCCAAGCTCAAATCGCTCAATGAAAACCTAGAGGCTCGTATCCAAGAGGAGCTTCAATTTAAAGTCGAACAAGCCCATGCACTGGAACAACAAGCCAAAATGGCAGCCATGGGGGAGATGATGGACGCTGTTGCCCATCAGTGGAAACAACCCCTTAATGCTCTAACGATGTACGAAACGTTGCTTAAGAGTGATTTCAAAGAGGGAGTTGTCAATCAAGCCTATATTGATCGCTTTTTGGAAGATACCACCGCTCAAATCAACCACATGGTCAATACACTTGATGAGTTTAGAGACTTTTTCCGCCCCAACCAAAAGCAAGAGATTTTTAGATTGAGAGACTCCATCGCCTCGGTATTGCGACTTGTCAAAGATGAGTTTCTCAAAAATCGTATCGTGGTTTCTGTCGATGTGGGTTTGGGAATCTGTTTTGAGGGGAATGAAAACGAGATTAAGCACCTTATGCTCAATATCATCAACAACTCCAAAGATGCCTTCAATGAACGCAATGTGCAAAAACGTCTCATTACTATCAAAGTGTTGCACGCAAATCAAAATCAAGCAACGATTGAGTTTATCGACAACGCAGGGGGGATTCCCGAACACATTATCGATAAAGTCTTTCGCCCCAATGTGACCACCAAAGCACCCGACAAAGGTACGGGCATAGGACTCTACATGAGCATGCAAATAGCCAACAAACATCACGGCACTTTGGTGGCTCAAAATATTCAAGATGGAGCCTTGTTTCGACTGACGTTGCCCACCGTAGAGTGCCAAAAAATACCAAAGGAGTAACAATGCAAAAGATACCTTTGACGTTGCTAGGTCTTTCGCTCCTGCTCAATGCCTCGTTGCTTATTGTCAAAAATCCAAACGGTACTATCACCAAAAGCAAAGCATTAACCCATCAAAAAAATCTCTTTTTGGTTCAAAAAGATAGAGAGTGGGACATTAATGCCCTCTACCGTGAACTCTTCGATGAAAAAATCAAAGCCATGAGAGCCAAAGAGGCACGAGATCGCCTAGAACGCATCGCAAAAGCCCAAGAGGAGGCCAAAGCAAAGGGAGTAGAGTACAAAATCTCTGCGGTCGATAGAGCCAAATTGCTTGAAGATGCCAACTACTTTAGGGGCGGTAAATACGTATGGGGTGGCACGACACCTGAGGGCTTTGATTGTTCGGGCTATGTGCAGTACCTCTACAAAAAACAAAACATCGACCTCCCTCGTACCGCCTATTCGCAGTCCAAATTGGGTCAAGCCGTAGCACTTAATCGCCTCGAAAAGGGGGATTTGGTCTTTTTTCTCACCGATAAATCAAGGGGTGTTCCTATTACGCATGTGGGTATCTACATTGGCGAGGGCAAATTTATCCACGCCGCTGACAAAACCCGTGGAGTCGTAATCTCACCCATCATGTACGGCAACTACCGCAAAACCTTCGTCACCGCCAAACGCCTAGTGGAGTTTAAGACGCAAGTGGCATCGTTTTAGGCAGGGGTGGAACGAGAAAATTTTATGGCATATTAATCTATTTTAGTGTAATATAATATAAATGAATGCAAAGGAGGCTATAAATATGACTAATTCTATCTTTGAGAAAATGGTACTTACCAAAGAGAATGAAGAGGCTTTGGAGTATGCTACAAGCAAAGCCTATCTCAAATGAGTCAAAGCCTCCGAAGCCAAACGGGCAAAGCACAAGAGTATTATTCATAAACCTTTATCAAAAGAGGTTCAAAAAGCTCTTTTGGCTCTATAAACTCTACTTAATGACACCCATTGAATATTATAATACTCTTGGTTTTGTAGCTCTTGGCGAGTTGCTCAATCAACATTCACAAGAAAAAATAGAAAACCTATTAGCTACTTTTCAATGTACCAAAAACCCCGATTTAGAAGAGTTTTTAAGCAACCCTAGCAAGGCAATACAATCCGAACAAAGAGCCATTACTCGAACCTATCTCTATTTGGAGTCTCACAATGATACACTTATAGTCATGGCATATTTTAGTATTGCTATTAAAATCTACAATGGCATTTTGGAAGTGGGACTTCAGTCCCACTTATTGGCTTTGATAGTAACGACGACCAAATTTTGGCTTTTGTGAGACCAAAGTCCCACTTCCGATAAAAGTGCGCAACATCAGCTGACTAAATAAAACTCCCCGCTACCTCTTTGAGTATCGTATCGGCTTGTGTGGCGTTGCCGTTGTATTTGACGATTTTGATACCGTAAGGTTTCATGGCGTTGGCGGTGTTTTTGCACGCACGTTTGGCGACTAGGTAGTGGCATCCATCGAGGACTGCTCCCATTTTGTTGTGTTGGGCGATATGCTCCTCGTCGTCGTGACCGTGAGTACACTCGTGATGCTCTTCATCGTGGTCGTGATGATCTAAATCGCTTCGAGGATTGGCGATAACCTCTAGGAGATTAAAGGAACGAAACATCACCGAACCTGCCATCTCAAAAATGGCGAAATGGGGCGTGTGTCCTGCGTTGCCTACAAATTGCAACGTGTTGTCTTTGACGGGAATAGCTATTTTAAACATATTTTTATATCCTTTTTTCTCTATTATACATAAATAGATTAACAAAAGCAGCGTTTTGTTGCACTATTTTTGGACTCCAAGGGTTGTTGTAGTCTGGATAGAGTATAATTGTCTAAAAAGCAGGATGATACAATGGCAAAATATATGCTCTTTGATACCGAAACCACGGGCAATCAAGAAGAGGATCGTATTATACAAATTGGGGCGATGCTTATCCACTCTCGTGATACTATCGAAACCTTTGATGCGCTTTGTTTTAGCGATACGCCTATCAAAATTGAAGCGATGGAGGTACACAATATCACGCCCCATCTTCTTAAGGGTAAACCTCTCTTCACACAAACGCCCTTTTGGGAGGTATTAAACCAAAACAATACGCCCCAAAACTACCTGATTGCGCACAATATCCAATTTGATTTGGGAATGCTTGTCAAAGAGGGATTTGTAAACCACTATCAACTCATTGATACGCTGCGATGCGCCAAACACCTTTTGCCCAATAGCCCCTACCATCGATTGCAATATCTTCGCTACGCTTTGGGTCTCTACAAAAAAGAGGAAAAAGAGGCTGCCAAACACAATATCACCATCAAAGCCCACGATGCTTTGGGCGATGTATTGGTGATGAAGTTGTTGCTTTCGCAGCTCTTTTTGCTGGTCAAAGAGCAATTTGAAGGAATCGAGATTATGCCAAAGCTTGTCGAACTTACCCACACCCCCGTGCTTATGCGTGAGTTTAAATTTGGTAAATACAAAGGAGAACAAATCGAAGAGATAGCCCGTAGAGACTCTGGCTATTTGGCATGGATGCTCAAAAATCTTGAGCTTGATGAAGATATGAAATACACTTTGAAACAATACCTTCAATAGAAGCATCGCCATGGACAAACCAAGCCCGATATAAGGGAGTTAGTGTTATAACTGTATTTAATAAAGCGATGTAGAATTTGCCTACAAAAAAAGGAATAGAGATGCAAGAGACCAAAGACCACTTTGAACGCAAATCCAAAACATGGGATCTAAACTCCAAACGTGTCAAAAACGCAGGGGCTATTGCCGATGCCATTATTGCCAATATAGCCCTCAAAAGCGATATGACAATAGCCGATTTTGGAGCAGGTACGGGACTGTTGAGCTATTTTGTAGCCCCCTACGTCGATACCATTGTGGCGATTAATAACTCCCCCTCAATGCTAGAGATGTTTAAGTTCAAATGCAATGAGTTTGAGTGCAAAACCCAACTGCTCCACCACGACCTTGATAGCGATACCCTGCCCCATATCTATGATGGCATTATCTCCTCCATGACCATTCACCACATCGCCAACCAACAAAAGCTCTTTGAAAAGATGTACGCTATGATTCCGCAAGGGGGATTTATCGCCATTGCCGATTTGGACAAAGAGGATGGGACGTTTCACGATGATAACACGGGAGTTTTTCATTTTGGCTTTGAGCGTGAGGTTTTGGAAGAGATTGTCAAAAACGCTGGATTTCAAACAATCCATTTTGAAACCGTAAGCATCATCAAAAAACCCCATCGAGAGTTTAGCGTATTTTTGCTCACGGCTTACAAATAGGCTTTTATCAGCAGATTTCCTCACTCCCAAACTGTCGGTTTTACGCTATCCGTTCACCCTAAGCTCTGAGCTTGTCGAAGAGTCGAAGGGTTTATTATTTCACACTCTCTGGAGCTTCGTAACGAGTAAAAATGTCCTAAATGAGAGTCACAATCAAAGTTTTCATCACATAAATGAGTTGAATAAGAATCATAACGGACTCCTCCACCATGTGATGCAATAATAAACCTTGGTACTTCAATATCCATATATTCATTAACAACAATACCAGCGTGACCTACACCACTCCAATTACTAATAAGTGTACTTCCTACTTTTGCATTTAAAATATTATATGCAAAAACTAATTGTGATAATAGTATTAGCAAAAAAGGTAAAATTTTTATTTTAGTCATAATAATCCTCCTATATACTGTTTAATATTGATGTGATTTTACGATTTAACGTATTTTTGTCATGGTCAGGTAGTGAGCCTGATAGTATAGATTGAGAAAGTATTTGCAGTCGTCTTTTAATATCACTATGATCAAAAGTGATTGATTTCAATTTAGAAGAGAGATCAACTAAAGCATTTAATCGTGTTCGTTTAGAGAAACTACTATTGGATGCAATATCAATTAATTTGATAGGAATTTCTTCTCTACTTGATTCTGCTAGATTCATAATGATTGCAATGGAGATAATCTCTTTTTCTGTAGGGTAAAAATTTGAATTAGGAATCGTATTATAGAGCATATCTTCAAGTTTATTAATGACATAATCATCATTAACCCCTGTTTTGGTAAAAGCATTGATAAGCTTAATCTTTCTATTTCCCTCGGTTTCATTGTCCATATCTCTTTCTATCATCGCTCGTGAACTGCTTGGCTTAAAAAAAGCAAGAAGTTTGGCATAAATAGATTTGGAGTCATTCATAGAAGTGGGGTATCGCTTCTCTACTTCATTAGATATATCAATCCCTTTTTTTGCCAATAGGTCACCACTTTTGGCTACAATAAAGCTATTATCACTCTCATCACCAAAAACTGTTTGAACAGCATTGAGTGAGTCACTATCATCTAAATGGTAGCCGATGAGTTCGAGCATGGGCAGTCGCAAAAGATTATGGTTTTTTTGATTGCTATACATTTGCAAAATCACTGCTTTGTAGTACTCATAATTATCTCTAAGCAAGAGAAAGATAGGGGTGAGTTTAAGGGTTATAGCCACATTAGCATTGGCATCAAACTTGGCATAATAGGCTTTGAGCGTAGCAACCACCACATCGGGAGCTACTTTTTCTCCACTCTCAATTTTACTTAAAATATCTTCAATAGATAGAGCTTGGATAGCTACAAAGTTATAAGCAATGTTGTACCTACTATTACCATTAGAATGCTTCACTATTTTGATAATATAATCCCACTTAGCAAGAACTTTTAGATTGATATTGTGGGTATAATCAAACTCAGTCTTTTCAACCAGTGTAAGATTATCACAACTTTTACCCATAAATAACTGATACTTCATCTTCTTATCATTATCTTTAAGCAGTTCAAGAGAGAAGTTACCATCTACGGCTGTATTGAAGCGAATCTTCCCGTCAAATTACCCATCAAAAGCCCTTTCTATGGGGAATG
>DYMA01000106.1 GCA_020721815.1 Sulfurovum sp.
ACATCACTTATGGATACGATTGGTAACAGGAGGAGCTAACCGATTAGCCTGTTTTATAGATTAAGATAAAATATAATAAAAAAATAATATAATTTCATTCTAAAGACATTGTCTTAAACTCTATTCAAAAGGATTTACACTATGGATTATGCACTCAATAGGTCTCTTTTGTCGGCAGTAGTTGCCAGTTTACTCATAGGATGCGGTGGAGGTGGTTCTACTGCTCAGCCCGATACCAATAATACAACCCAAGAACCCAAAACGGATGAGCAAAACAAAACGCAAGACTCAACAACGGGTACTTTAGAGCCCATTACTTTGCCCGATGCCCCAAAAAATGGCGAGGGCAAAAAGCTATTGGCTATCTATATGATTGGTTCAGATTTGGAGAGCGATGGCGGAGCGGGTACGAACGATTTTCATGAGCTTGTAGCTGGGTATAATACGCTTACGCAAGAGCAAAAAGATTCACTCGATATTGCCGTAGCCTTTGGCGGTGCAAACAAAGAGGGTTGGAGAGGGATGAAGATTGCCACTATGGAGCAAATCATCAAAGATGCCAACGATGGAGTATTTGGTAACAGTGATGACTATATCTATAGAGCCAATGAAGCCAATATGGGGCATAAAGATACGGTGGCTTTCTTTTTAAATTACCTTAAATCCAACTTCGGTTCACATTCAAATAAGTTTTTGGATATGTGGGATCACGGTGCTGGATACGGAGAGTTTGTAGGTCCTGATGAAAATCACAACTCCGTGCTTCATACTGCCGATGCCAAGGAGGCATTTAGTGCTGTTGGGCTTAAGTTTGATCTTATAGGATTTGATACGTGTCTTAATGGCACACTCGAAGTAGCCAATCTTTCAAAAGATTTTGCATCCTATCTTGTGGCTTCGCAGGAGCTTGAACCTGGTCACGGTTGGAACTACAAAGATGTTGTAGAAAAATTCGCAACCGCCCCCGATTCGATTACTTTTGGGAAAAATCTTGTCGATAGTTTCCTTGATACCGATGGGCATGTGGAAAACAGAACACTTTCGCTTGTGGATCTTTCAAAATACAGTACGTTAGAGGCAAGTATCAACAAATTGGCGGATGCACTTAAGAGTGTAGATAGTGATGATGAACTCAAAAAGGCTTTTATCTCTGCGGTTACCAATACAAGAGGATTCAACGAAGACAAAGAGGATAATACCATTAAAGATACGATGGATGTGCAACACTTTGCCACACTGCTCAAAGCAAATCTCTATCAAAACAACAACACCCAACATATAGCCTATGCTTTGAGTACTGATGTCATTAACGCTACTGCAAATTATGTACTCCACTCACGAGAAGATGGTACAAGACCCAATAGCTACGGTGTAGCCGTATTTTCTATCAACAGCAACAATTACCAATCGTACGGGGAGCGTGAACGACTCTCACAAAGTTGGTACGATGTTGTTTATGCTTATGCCAACATGGGCAAATCCGATACCACCAATCCAACCCTTGTCAATGAATCGGCTCAAACAACCATCGATATGGACGGTCTCGAAAAAGAGTATCGCCAACTCTGTAGCGATTACCTCAACTTGGAACTCGAAGATGGAACAGCGTTGAAGAGCGAACAAGAGTGTTTGGCTCTTTATGGATTAGAGCCTTTGAATGGTGGGAAATACAGAGGTGTAGTTAGCCTATTTGATGGTGAGAGCAGTGCTTTTATTAATAAAAATAGCAAAAGCAAACTCCGAAGCACTACGCCAACTATGAGTGTAACGACAGCAACTTTTAGCGACGAAAATATGAAAAACGTTCGTACTATTTATGGGAATATACTAAAGGGTTCATTTTTGGCTACGGCTATCATAGAAGCCAAACCTATGCTGGATCAAAATGGCACAGCCCAAACCTATTTCACGCCAATATGGAATCAAAAATGGTACACATTTGTCTATGAAGAGGGCAAACAAAGCGTATGGATGCCGCTTATGTTTAAAGAGAGACACACCAACGGCAATGTGCTTTATGAAGCCGAGATTGACTACATCAACGCCAAAAAAGATTATAGCAACGAACCAGAAGGCGAGAAGTTTGACCTTGCAAGATTGGAGATTACGGTCAATTCCAACAATGAACTTGTATCGCACAACATCAAGCCTTATACTATCGAAGAGAACAATGGTACACAACGATTTGTCTTTGCTAAGACATTGGGAGAGCTAAAGGTTGGCGATCGGGTGCGATTCTACTCACAAGCATTTGATATGGCACAAGGTGAAGCATTTTTTAATCAAGAGGGTGACTTTGTAACGCTATCCAAAACATTTAATCTTCAAGTTAAAGAGTTGGAGTTTGAAGATGACAACGCAACCGCATTGGACTACTATTATGTCATGGTAGCTCAAGATATTAATGGCAATAGGACATTTAGCACTATGCAAAAAGCACAAAAAGATAGCCATTAGTTGCACTATGAGGTTTTTGCCTCATATAATATATTGGTAAGCGAGTCAATGAGCTACAAACTCTCATAGACTCTTTTTAGCTCGTGGTAGAGTTCATCGGGTTTGATGTGGGGGGCGGTTTGCAATAGATTGTGCATTGCTTCATTATCTTCAACGCCATTCCATACTTTGATATATTCGCCACTTTTGTAGCCGTGGTCTTGACGAAATTGGTTGAGGATATTTTTGCCTACATAGAGTTGATAGAGACGCTCCAAATTAAGTCCCACCCCACTCGCAATTACAAAAAACTTCTCCATAATCTTCAATGAACTTTTGTGGGCAAAGATAGCTCGAAGCATATCTTCAACGGCTACGATTATCTCTTTGTGATGGGTGTTGATAGTTTGCGTCTCTACAAACAGGGAGTAGCTCTCTAGTTTTTGAATTTGATTGGTCAAGAAGCCCATATCGCCTCGTACGTTGATTTTATAATCCTCCAACGCCAAACTCATCACAAAGTGCCAAATATCAACTACCTCAATTTGAGCATTCTCTGTATTGGCTGGAGCATCAATGCTCTTCCAGTGTTTCCACGGATAGCTATCGATGAGTTCACAACTCTCCATATAGATACATCGTCGCCAATTGATCTCTTTGGCGTTTTTGGTGATACCGCTCTCCCAATCTTTGCCGTTGGTTGCATCGTTGAGTTGTTGTTGGAGTTGGAGCATTTGGTGGATGGGATTCATCGTAAAAACCTTTTTAATTATCTATTAATGACACCACTGTTTTCTACAGGGTATGCCAATCTCCATCTCCATCCATTTTGGTATTGGGACAGTTTTGGATATAAAATGTAGCCTCTGCACATGAACTCATTTGTGAACACCACTCTTTCCCCTCACAACGAAACTTTTGTGTGGGTTTTTGAGTAGGTTTGGTATAGGCTAAAAGCATAGAGTTGTACTCTTTATCAATAGAAGAGAGACTTGAAGTTACTTCTTCTTTTGATTCTAGCATTTTTTTATACTCGCTATCGATATACGATACATCATTGGATTTTGTATCATTTGTCAAATAGATTGGTTTTAAAAATAGAAACAAAATCAAAATAGCAATGGCAAAGAAAAATAATTTTAGTTTAGAACCCTTTTGATTGCTAGAACTGTTTCTGCGATTAGAATTTATCCGTACAATGTTACGAGAGCCTACTGGAGGTACTCGCATCTTGGGGATGGGTTTATACTCATTGAGTTTTGCAATTGTTTTGATAGCCAGATTTTCATACGATTTAAGATTGTTGAGTTTAAAATCATGCTCGTGCATTGACTTATTTCTCATGGTTGCCAAATAGCGTAAATCTTTAATAAAAGCTGCATCAAAATATTTTTGAATAGAATCAATATATTGATGAAGCCCATTACCATCAACCTTAAATTTACTTTTGATAATGGTCTCTATTTCACGAGTATAGTGTATGATTTGTGCTAACTCTTCTTTGTTGCTCATTCCTTCCTCGACTACCTAAAGGTTGTCCCACCATCAACGACTATCGTTTGACCCGTAATCCAACTTGCCTCATCGGTACAAAGGAAATAGACCGCCCCTGCAATATCTTGAGGTTGTCCCATACGATTGACGGCGGAACGTGCGATGGTTTCGGCTTTGACCTCTTCGTAATTGACAAAAGCTTTGAGTGCATCGGTATCGATAGGACCACCGCTTACGGCATTGACTCGGATATTCAACTCTCCTAGTTCCACCGCTGCGTAACGACTCATCGCTTCAACAGCAGCTTTGTTGGTACCGTGTCCTGCGTAGTTGTCGATGTAGATAAGGTTTCCTGTTGAACTCATTGTTACAATCGCTCCGCCGCCTACTTTTTCCATTCGCTTGGCTGCTTCTTGAGAGCCTACTACAAAGGCATTGACGGTAGCGGTGTAGATGTTGTTGAGTCCACGAGGCTTAAGACGCATAAATTTGCCGTATCCTCCTACGACGGGACGACCGTAAATCATCGCATTGGAGACAAAAAAATCGACACGATCAAAATCTTGATCAATAGCACCAAAGAGCGGTTTAAACTCATCGGGTTCGAGAATATTGAGAGGATAAGCGACGGCTTTGATACCAAACTCCTCACTCCATTCTACAGCCAATGCCTCGGCTTTCTCTTTGCTACTATTATAGGTAAAGGCGACATTGACACCCTCACTGGCAAATTTTCGTGCAATTGCTGCTCCAATTCCCTTGGTCGCTCCTGTAATAACGACTACTTTTCCTCTATTTGACATACTTACACTCCTACTATTTTATAATTTTTCATGACCAACTCAATACGTTTCATATTGGCACTATTAGGTGCAACCAACGGTAAACGATACTCCAACGTCTCAATGAGTCCTGCTATGTACATCGCTGCTTTGATGGGCATAGGGTTGCTTTCACAAAAGAGTACTTTGTTGATGGGATAGAGTTCGTCATTGAGTTTTTTGGAAGCTTGGAAATTCCCCGCAAGAGCCTCATGCACCAATTTGGATTTAATATCGGGCAATAGATTGGCTGTTACGGATGTAATCCCTGCTCCACCTGTCGAAAGAATCGCATAATCAATCGCATCATCGCCTGAAAAGACTTTGAGTTCAGGGCGACGTGAAAGCAACTCAATGCTGCGTTCAATCGAACCCGTAGCCTCTTTGATACCGTAGATATTGTGCACATCATCAAAGAGGCGTATAACCGTATCGGCAACAATATCGACACCTGTACGCCCTGGCACGTTGTAGAGCATAACGGGTATTTCGACGCTATTGGCTATGGCTTTGTAGTGCTGATAAAGCCCCTCTTGGGAGGGTTTGTTGTAGTAGGGAGAGACTGAAAATATCGCATCTACTCCTGCTTTTTGCGCGTGTTTGGCAATATCAATGGCTTCATGCGTAGCGTTACTCCCTGCCCCTGCCAATACCTTGACGTGGGTACCTCGTGTCACTTCGACGGCTATCTCAATGCATCGTTTATGCTCATCGTGGCTTAGTGTTGCACTCTCACCTGTCGTTCCCACTGGGCAGATTGCATCAATGCCGTTGTGGATTTGTCTTTGGATAAGTTTGGCGTAAGTCGCCTCATCCAATTGACCGTTTTTAAAGGGTGTAATGAGTGCTGTCGTTGCACCTGTTACATAATTCATTATTTAGCGCTCCTAACTATTACTGTGGTGGATATGTTGTTGTCAAAATATTTTTTGGCAATCTCTTGAATATCTGTGAGCGTAATTTTATCCAATTTATCTTCATATTCAAGTAAAGGTTTGATATTGCCTCGCACCAAATACTTTCCAAAGAGCGAAACAACGTCGCTTGAACGCTCCAACGAATAGACAAAATCGGCTTTGGTATTGACTTTGACCTTGTCAAGCTCCTCTTGCGTAATGCTTCCCTCTTTGATGGCTTGGATTTGAGCCAAAATCTCTTGCTCTACTGCCTCGGCTTTTACCCCTGGATTGCACACCGCAAAAAACAAAAAAACTCCATCATGCGTCATCTCCATTTGGTAGCCATAGATTTGATTGACCATGTTTTTTTCGTTTACAAGCTTTTGGTAGAGACGACTGCTCTTTCCTCTTGAAGCGATTTCGGTAATAGCGCTTAGCCCCACTTGATCGGAGTGTTCAAAGTTGGGAATGGGATAGGCAATGGCGAGTAGGTCTAGGGTATTGCCCTCTTTGTGCAAAATCGCCCGTTTGGCACCATCAATTGCGGGTTCTTTCATGTGGTTGCGTACAATGGTACTGGGTTTTTTCTCTCCGAAGTGTTTTTGTGCCTCTGCAAATACGCTATCTTGGTCAATATCACCTGCTATTATCAAAATTGCGTTGTTGGGTGAGTAGTATCGCTCATAAAAAGCTCGAATATCTTCGATTTTCCAATTGAGAATATCATCCATAAATCCAATGGGTGTCCAGTGGTAGGAGTGGTAATCGTAGTGGATATTGAAAAGTCTAAAATAGAGATAGCCAATAGGGTCATTGTCGGTTCGCCATTTTCGCTCTTCGGCAACCACGTTGCGTTCACGTTGAAACTCCTCATTGTTGAGGTTTAGATTGCTCATAAGTTCAGAGAGTAGCTCCAGATTTTTGGAGAGATTTTGAGCGGTGGAGTTGATGTAGTAGTGGGTATAGTCAAATCCTGTAGCGGCGTTGTTTTGCGCTCCGTAGCCTTTGATAATCTCATCAAACTCTCCCTCTTTGAGGTTTTTGGTTGATTTGAAACTTAAGTGTTCTAGCATGTGGGCTATCCCGCTGTTTCCCATTACTTCATCTTTGCTACCTACTTTGTAATAGACATCGGTAGTAATGACCCCTGAGTTGTTTTTCATCGGTATTGCAACCACCTCCAAACCATTCTCTAACGTTTTGGTATAATATTTTGGCAACGAATTGGCCATAATTGCTCCTGTTAATAATAATAGTGTCCATAATTTAATCATTTTGTCTATCTGCTCCTATTGCTTCTTGGATATTTTTGTATCCATCCTCTTTGAGGAGTATCAATAGCCCATCATTAATATCTTTAATAAGTTGGGGGCCCTCGTAGATAAGCATCGAATAGATTTGTATCAGCGATGCTCCTGCTTTGATACGTCGATAGGCTTCGAGTGCGTTATCGATCCCACCTACCGAAATGAGAACCGTTTTGCCCCAATAGACTTTGGCAATGGCTTCAAAGAGTTCAAAACTTTTTTGGGTTAAAAGTTTGCCTGAAATGCCCCCAAAATCTTTGGCGTTGGGAGTAAGGGTATAATCAACCGTTGTATTGGTAGCGATAATACCACTCGCTCCCGCCCCAATGGCTACACCGCAAAGATGGATAGCATCTTGCCTCTCCATATCGGGTGCGATTTTGAGAAAAACAGGTTTGGTGGTAATTGTTTTTGCCATGGTAAAAAGTTGGGTAATAAACTGCTCATTTTGCAAATCTCTCAATCCTGGCGTATTGGGCGAGGAGATATTGATGACCAAATAGCTCGCATAGCTCTCAAATACCTCCAATAGATACTCGTAATCGCTTAAGGCTTCCTCTTGGGGCGTGGTTTTGTTTTTGCCGATATTTATCCCGATGGGATAGCCCTCACACGCACGATTTTGCACCTTTTTGAGCATAAATTCACCGCCACGATTGTTAAAGCCCATTGCGTTTTGAATCGATTGCTCCTCTTTGAGTCGAAAGAGTCTGGGTTTGGCATTGCCCTCTTGGGGGCGAGGGGTAATCGTACCAATCTCGCTGTATCCAAACCCCAAAGCCACGACGGAATCGATATACTCCCCATCTTTATCAAACCCCGCTGCTAATCCTACGGGATTTTTAAATGCAATACCTAAGATATTTTGGTGCAAAGCGGCATCATGGACAAAATAGTTTTTTTTGTAATATTTAAGCAAAGGAGGACAAAACGAGAGCATTTTGAGTCCTAAACCTGCAATTTTGTGTGCTTTTTCAGGTTCAAACCAAAACAAAATGCTTTTAAAAAAGTCGTACGATAACACATATTCTCCTATTTGGCTTTAGTTTAAAAAATGTAAATATTATAGCAAAATTTTAGTCATAGGATGCTTTTATCTTAATGGTTACTACTCAATCCCATTTTTCCTCTCGTTTCTAAGCTCTTGAGTTTGTGAAATAACTGCTAAAAAAGTGCTTCAACGAATCTTCCCGTCAAATTACCCATCAAAAGCCCTTTCTATGGGGAA
>DYMA01000003.1 GCA_020721815.1 Sulfurovum sp.
TAGAGGTTTTTTACTTTAATTTTGGCTTAGGTGATGGGGTGAGTGGTTACCTATATTTTTAATTTTATTTTGCCAACTTTTATAATCATCATCTTTTGGTAAAGTTTGATAAATTTTTGCCAATTGTCTTTTACTGTCAATAAGTTTTTCAATCTCTTGTTTTAATACTTTGTCTTTTGTATTATTATATAAGGTAGCTATCATATTTTCATTATCATAGATAGAACCCTTATAATTTAACCATTTATCAATGGCGCTAATTGCTACTTGATTAAATGCAGTTATATTATTTTCTTTTGAAAGTTTTACTGCATAAGACATAGATTCATTAAGAAAATTACCCACTTTTGTATCTGCTTCACTCAAATAATTCTTTTTTTGATTGTCATCTAAATATACAAATATTTTATCTCTATTATGTAAAAAATTTTCAAATCCTTTATTTGCATAATCATATGATTTTTTAAGATTATTAAGTTGAGAATATGCCCTTGAAATAAAATAATATGTATCAATAGTGTTAAGATGATTTAGTCCTAATATATTTTCTCGAATTTCTAAACTTTTTAAAAGATACTTTAGTCCATCTTGTGTCTTATTTGTATCTAAATATAGATTTCCTAAACTTGCATAAGTATATGCCGTATTTATGTTATTGTCCCCTAAAACATTTTTTCTTATTTCTAAAGACTTTGTTAAATATTTCGTTGCTTTATCTAATTCACCTAAGTTACTATAGGTACTTCCTAGGTTATGAAAACTTAATGCCATTTCTGGATGGTTTTCTTGCAAATATTGCTTTCTTATCTCTAAAGCTTTTTTGTGATATTTTAGAGACTCTTCTAATTTATTCATATCAAAACTAATTAAACCTAAATTGTTATATATTGCAGCAGAATCTAATAATTTCTCTGTTTTATATACCTTCATTAGGTTAAGAGCTTTTTTTATAATTCCTCATAGCCGAACTATAATCTTTGATATTATAAAATAATAATCCTAGATTGTTATATATAGAAATTAAGGCTTTTGTATTATTATTGTCAGAATATACTTTTAATGACTTGTTATAGTTTAGCAATGAGTTTTTATAGTCACCATTTTGATAGTAGAGTGTTCCAATCGTATTTAATCCATCGGCAATTAGATTCTTTTCCTTAGGATAGTTTTTCAAGAGTATGTTTAGTGACTTTTTGCTATTAGCAATAGCCTCACTATAATTACCTGCATTTTGATACATAAGTGCCATATTGCCATATACTTGGTACAAAACTTCTAAATTGTTTAATTTTTTTAGTATTATAGCTAAAGCAGTATATGAAGCAATAGCATTTTTATAATCACCTGTAAGACTATAATAATTTGATAAATTTGCCAAAAATTGGATATATAATGGATCATCTGGCTGACATACATTCATTACAATTTCTGCACCTGTTTCATAGTGCTTTATTGAACTGTTATAATCTCCTATAGATAGGTATAGACTGCCAAGATCTTGATGACTCATAGCTGTTTCTTTATGGTTTTCGCCATAGACTTTGATATTAATTGCTAAAGATTTTTCATAATACTCTATTGACTTCGGGTAATCTTTATTATGATATGCTTCTAGTGCTATTTGGTTGTATTCTTCAGCTTTTTTAATTTCGTCATTCGTTTTGCTATTTTTTACTTGATTTTTTTGAATCTTTTCGATATATTTTGAACTTACCCAACCAGTCATAACCCCCGTAATATCATCAGAAACTTTAATAATCCAGCACCAATTAGATGTATTTGTTTTTTGAACACATGAAAAAACTAAAATATTCTCAGCATTGTATGGAAGCTCACCCATTACTTTATATTGTGTACCCATTCCTTTTCTTACATTTAAATATTCACCTTTTTTATGCTTAATAACTTTATACCATTTATTTTTATATTGTTCATCTTGTGCATTTGGCTCATTGCTTTTTTCAAGATATTTTTTGGCTAACCAACCAACATTATCAACTATTTTACACCACTCTTTGGGTTCTTTTGCAAGATTAAACTTTTGACATTTTTCTATACTGATACCAAAAAAGTTATAAGGTACTTCACCGATTTTTTTTGAATTGACATCGGGATTTTCTCTAATAGATAATGTATCATCTACAGGAATACCTTTTACTCTGTAAAGATCAGAGGCAAACAAACTACTGCTAGAGACTAATATAACTAAAATACTTATTAACTTATTCATTTTTTTCCTTTCTATAAAAAACTTGATTATTATTTATTAACCACCAAACTATCCATCAACACCCCATCAAACCCATCCATCACTTTAACCCTATACCCATCTTTAAGTATATCTGTAGGAAAGATAAAAGAGGTTACAGGATTGTTTTTATTGGCATCGGTAGCGACTACTTTACCTTGTGTATCAAAGATTTTAATCGTAATTGTTCTTGGCGACCAAACCTTGCTTTTGATATGGAGGTATTTATCGGTAGCTTTAATGGCGATAGGTGTAGTGTCTATCTCGCTTGATGTTGCGTTGCGGTAAGAAATCGCATCTTGCATTTTGCCTCTTGTCGGGCTTGTGCCGTTGGTTTGGGTGTTTGTGAAATCTCCAAAATATTTACAGCTTTTATTCTCTTGGGTTAAAGTTTTTGTATCGTTTTTGATTTTCAAAACACCCTCACCCGACACAAAGCAAACCGTATCTCCATCATTAAACTTAAGCTTTGTCTGTGCTTTATGCGTTTGATTGATTTCGTTTACCATCAATACGACATCGCCTCCATCTACTTGTGCATCAAAAGCCAAAAGTGTGTAGCTCATCATAAGCCAAATAACAACAGCGTGTATCATATCAATTCCTTTGATTTTTATTGGGTAGATTATACTGTATTTTGTGGCTTTTTTGATTGGATTATAGCACAAGAAAGTTGGCTTTGGTGATTTTTGTATCGGTTTTAACGCACTCTTAAAGGGATTATGCTAAAATTCATATTTATAAATTTGGAGCTATTTGATGATGCGTTGCTTGTTGTTTGTTGCACTGCTTTTGTTTTTACCCAGTTGCGGTAGCTCACCCGCCAAAATTGAGAGTAATGAGAGTTTACCCACTCCTGTTGTCGCCAATACCCCCCCCGTAGCCAATGCAGACAGTGTTATTGTGATGAAAAACAGCACCAACAATACGCTTAATTTGCTTCAAAATGATACAGATGCCGATGGTGACACCCTCAAGATTGCAACCACGACCAATCCATTGCACGGTACTATTGAGGTATTAACAGCCTCCGTGCGTTATACTCCCGACCCCAATTTTGAGGGTATTGACTATATAAACTACTCCATTACCGATAGCAAAGAGATCTCTCAAAAGGTTCTTGTAACGCTCTATGTCACCCCACAAGCCCAAGCTAGTCGGCCAATTGGCGTTGAAGATAATGCTATTGCTAATCAAAACGAATCGATTTTGCTTGATGTTTTAAATAATGATTTAAGTGCAACAGACAACGCACTGAGCATCAAAAGCACAACGACTCCTTTTCACGGTACATTGTCAATTCAAAACAACAAGATACTCTATGTACCTGCAAAAGATTATACGGGTTTAGATAGCTTTAGCTACACTCCCACCAACGGCTTTGAAGAGGGAAACAAGACGATGGTTTACATTACCATCAAAATGCCCAATATGCCTCCTCTTGGTATCAAAGATTCTGTAAGTATCTATGAAAACAATAGCACTGTGATTGATGTTCTTGCCAACGATGTCGATCTCAATGGTGATAAGATTATGATTGACAAAGTCTCTCAGCCTTATCATGGGATTACTTATGTTGAAAATGACAAAATCCTCTATATACCTGCCAAAAACTATCACGGTGAGGATAGCTTTACCTATACGCCTTATGATGGTCAAGAGAGCGGTGTGGCGACATTGGTAAACATTGAAATCAAAGATATTGATTACGCTCCTGTGGGTGTAGAAGATAACTTTAGTGTGGTTTCAAAAAAGATTTACTATTTGGATTTGTTAGCCAATGATAGTAACGACGATAACGATACATTGAGCATCAAAAGTATCACACTGCCACACTACGGTAGTGCTGTTATCAACAGTGAGGGAACCATTACTTATGTGTCCAATAGCGATTTCATAGGTATGGATAGTTTTGAGTACGTTGTCACCGATGAGAGCGGCAAAGACTCCAACGCTACAAGGGTTTGGGTTGATGTATTGCAAGTCATTCCCAATGCTTTGCCCATAGCTAGGGATGATAATGTAACCATCGTAGCCAATTCACAAGATACGCTTATCAAGATATTTGCCAACGATAGTGATAGCGATGGCGATACCCTATCGGTTGGATCTTTGGTGCAACCTCAAAACGGTAATGTTGTGGTGGTCGAGGGGGGTGTAGCTTATACGCCTCGTGCGGGTTTTGTGGGCGAAGATAGCTTTGAGTATCAACCAAGCGATGGCAAAGAGGTAGGCGTATTGGCTAAAGTAACGCTTCATGTTTCAGATGCCAATATTGCCCCCGTGGGAGTCGATGATACGATAGAATTTACCACCGTTGGTTCGGATTATATCGATGTGTTAGCCAATGACAGCGATGCAAATGGCGATACATTGAGCATTAAAATTGTCGCTTCGCCCTCTCATGGCAGGGTAGAGTTGAGCCAAAACAAGGTCATTTATACGCCTACGCAAGATTATGTAGGCAAAGATACCTTTACCTATCGCCCCTTTGATGGCAAGATAGAGGGTAACATTACAAGCGTTGAAGTGCTAGTTAATCCCCAAGGTGGCGGAAGTGCTATTGATGGAAAAGTAACCTTTGATAGAGTACCCGTGACGCACATGGGGCTTGATTATGACAACACTACACAAGAACCCTCTCGTGGTGTGCTGGTGAGATTGTACGACAATGCAAACAAGCAACTTGATGAGACAACGACAGACGATAGCGGAGATTATCGCTTTGAAAATCTTCAAACAGGAAAATCCTACAAAGTACGTATTTATGCCTATCTCAAAAGTGACAAATGGGATATTCGAGTCGTCGATAATGTCGATGGGAAATTGCAATATGCCATGGAGGGTAGTGTTTTGGAACTCAATGAGACCACAAGCATCAGAGATTTCAATGCCCAATCGGGTTGGAATGCGACTACCAATAGCTACAGCCAAAATCGTATCGCCGCACCCTTTGCGATACTTAGCAATCTCTACCGTGCATTGCAAACCCTTCAAGAGGCAGATACCGCAACGACCTTAACGCCTCTAATTGTCAATTGGTCGATCGATAACAAAGCGGCAAGTGGAGACAAAGATTTGGGCTATATTGGCACAAGCCACTACAGTCGTGAGGATAAGGAGTTGTGGATACTGGGCGATGCCAATCGTGATACCGATGAGTACGATGTGAGTGTCGTTACTCATGAGTTTGGACACTATCTCAAAGCACAAGTGTCACGTCAAGATAGTCTAGGGGGCAACCACAATATCTCCTCCAAGCTTGATCCTCGTTTGGCGTACGAAGAGGGGTGGTGTAATGCCTTTGCGGGAATAGTACACCGTGAACCTATCTATATTGATACCACAGGACCCGCACAGAGTTACAGTTCTGTTTTTGATTTGGAAAACGATGGTTACGGCGACAAAGGGTGGTTTAATGAGGGTTCTATTCACCGTATTTTGTACGATCTTTTTGATGACGACAACGAAGCACACGATAAGCTATCGTTGGGGTTTGCACCGTTGTACAATGTAGCTTCAAACATAGAGACGCAGTATCCAGCCTTTTTGACGATTTTTACGTTCATTACAGGACTCAAACAGCTTGACCCTAGCAATAGCAATGCCATTGATGCGATTTTAGCCAATGAAGAGATTAGTCCTATTGTTGATTATTATGGTTCGCAACAGTTCAACGATGGAGGGGATAGTGGTACGCTACCTCCCTATAAGAGTATCGCTATCAACGAAACCAAGCGTTTTTGTACCCAAGCCAAATTTGGTACTAATAATCGATTGTTAAACCATGTGCTTATCAAGGTTGATATTCCAAGTAGCAGTGACTATTTGATTAAATTTACCCAAGTAGCCTCTGCTAACGGTGCAAAGCTAGAGGGCGATGCGGATTTTGAGGTGTTTAAAACGTCACCCATCACCAAACTAGGCGGTGCTTACAATAGACGAACCGCAAGCGAATACAAAACGCTAGAGCTTAACAAGGGATTGCATATTATTGATTTATTTGATTACAACAACGCAACCAAAAGCTGTTTTGATCTCTCTATCGAAAAGGATAGTAACTTCTTTGAAGATATATGGGATTCGCTTTTTGGAATGCAAAACAGTGAGGAGATTCAATGAAAAGAGGCATATTAATTTTAGCATTGGCAACTCTAACTCTCTTTGCCAATCCATCGCATTATCGTGGAAGTGCACCTGTGAGTTGCTCCAAACCCTCAAGTTATCTCTTTATGGATTTCAACCATTCGACTCTTGTGGTCAATGAGACCATTGAGAGCAAAATAACGCTTACGAGTGAAATAGGTACTAAGATTACCCACTATCAAGTTGTTGTAGATAAGGGATTGGAGATCGTACATCAAGATGAGCAAAAAAAAGAGTGGATGGGTCATAATAAAATAGTGATTGATCTCAAAACATTAGCCAGTATGGAGGGTGAGTACTTCGTCACTATCTATGCACAGACTCACGCTATCAATGAGCCTTTGGCTATTCGATACTCTACTTTGCTTGTACCTATCCAAATAGGCAAGAGAAGTGTACGAAAAGCCCGAAGCAACCAAGAGGGACTCAAAATCTATCACGGTATGGAGAGTGTACGATAAATGAAGAGGTGAGGTTAAGTGCCTTACTTTTTATTTTGTTGTTATTTTGAAGTTAGATTGATGGGAGTGGTGACCCCAAGGAGATTCGAACTCCTGTAACCAGGATGAAAACCTGGGATCCTTACCGCTAGACGATGGGGCCACAACATTGAGTAGTACATAAGTTTAAAATCTATTGAGATGGTGACCCCAAGGAGATTCGAACTCCTGTAACCAGGATGAAAACCTGGGATCCTTACCGCTAGACGATGGGGCCAACAAACAATGAAAGATAATGTAAATCTATTTAGATGGTGACCCCAAGGAGATTCGAACTCCTGTAACCAGGATGAAAACCTGGGATCCTTACCGCTAGACGATGGGGCCACTTCAAAACTAAATGGACTAAAATTATACCAAATAAACCTTAGATAAACTTGAAATATGGTACAATTCAATAAAAAAGGAGAGTTTTTTGAAACGATTTCTCTTTGCATCAAAATATCTTGCGCTTCTCATTGCGGTAATGCTTTTGGGGTGTGCAAAACCTAGCTATCAAACGCAAAAGAGTGCTTTGATAGTCATTAAAACCCCTCATCTCAAATACGCCGATATGGGCTTCGTCTATCAAGGCAAAGAGAGCAGTAGAGTCGAAATTTACGCCAACGCTCAACCTCTCTTTGTGTTGAGTATCTACCCCAATAGCATCTGTATGGATAAGCTAAAATGCCTTGAACCCAGTAGTTTTAATGAGCAGTTTTTATCCTCGCACTATCCCAAAAATATCTTAAGCAATATTTTCAACCAAAAGCCCATCTTCGATGCCCAAAACCTCACCCAGACACCCAATGGCTTCAAGCAACGTATCAAAACCCAAAATGTCGATATTGCTTATAGTGCAATAGACGATAGAACGATTTTTAGGGATAGCAGTAATGGTGTGATGATTAAGATAAGTGGGCAGTAATCAATAGGGTTTTTTGGATTTGTTAAAAAATCTCAGAAGACACCACTAAAAGAGATAGCAAAAGCTAAAGTAATTAAGGAGAGATACAAAAATGAATAAAGCACAAGAATATTTTCAAACCCAAATGCAAAATCAAGAGTTTCAAGATGCTTACAAAGCTGTATCAAGGCAAGTAGATATAGAGTGGGAACTTGAACGCATTAAAATGCAAATCAAAAACAATACGCAAAAAGAGACTATTTTAAATGAATTGGAGAAACTGCAAAAATTTGTACACAATAGTATTTTTGTAAGTAATCAAGCAGTAGTTGCACAGTAGAGATTGCCCTCTCATTGCATGGGAATGAAAAAATAAAATAAAAGAGAGAATACTAAATTGCCCAATGAAGATCTATTAAAAATTCTTTTTGGTACAAAGATAGAACTTGAAAAGACACTCAACTTAACACAAGATGAGATACAAAAAGAGGCTTTGGAGTATTTTAAAAAAAATAAACATAGAATTTTTGAAACATTTATTGAAAATAAAACAGACACAAAACGTATCTGCTTTACTGCGGGAGCCAGTGGGGCTGGCAAGAGTGAATTTGTAAAAACCTTCAATGAGAAAGTCAAACTCAATGTTATTGATACCGATGAGATACGCAAACTTTTTCCTTATTACAGTGGTGCTAATGCAGACTTGTTTCAACATACTTCAATCAAAACAGTTGAGTACCTATTGGATAATTGCTTTAAGCACAACCACTCTTTTATTTTGGATACCAATTTGGCTTCTTTTGAAGTAGCCAATAAAAATATTCAACGTGCCTTAAGAAGAGAGTATCAAATAGAGATATTTTTTATCTATCGTCATTATGAAGATTGCAAAAAACTTACGAATATAAGAGAAACTAATGAGAATCGAAAAGTACCCGATAGTGTCTTTAATCAAAAGGCTATTGGCTCTTTAGAAACATTCAAAAAATTAGTAGAAGAGTATAGCTCATTTTCTAATATTTATCTCCTAATTGTTGATTTGGATAGCGATGAAGTTTTATCCTCAGATACACCCACGCAACTGCACGAGAGGTTGGAGTTTTATTCTCAAGAGTTGGAGAAATATTTGGATAAAATTAGAGAGTCTTAAAGCAAATGATAAAAATAAAAAACCTAACCAAAATCTATGAGATAAACAAAAACCATACCGTTAGAGCCGTTGAGGATATTAATTTGGAGTTTGGAAGTGGAGAACTCATCGTGCTAAAAGGTGCTAGTGGGAGTGGCAAGAGTACGATTTTGTCGCTTATTGCGGGACTCTCTAAGCCTACATCGGGAGAGGTGATTGTTGATAATAGACGCATATCAAAGCTCCCCGATGATTTTTTGGCTCTTTTTCGTCGAGAAACGATTGGCTTTATTTTTCAAAAATACAATTTGATTGCCAACCTCACCGTACTTGAAAACATCATCTTGCCCCTTATTCCCAATAATCCCGATGAAAAAGAACTCGAAGCCAAAGTCGATGGGCTTTTGGAGAAGTTGCGTATCAAAGATAAAAAACACCTACAAGTACGCCATCTCTCAGGCGGAGAGCAACAACGAGTGGCAATAGCTAGGGCTTATATTAATGAACCTACAATCATTATCGCCGATGAGCCTACTGCCAATCTTGATGAGAAGCTCTCATGGGAGTTTATAGAGTTTTTACGAGAGTTCAAAAGTGCCAACAAAACCACCATTATTGCCACTCACGATCCGCTCTTTTTTGAGCTTGATTGTGTCGATAGGGTTATTGAGATACAAAAGGGTAGGGTGGTATGATACTCTCTCCTACTATTGTGGCGATTATGATACTCAATGCACTCTTTGCCTTTTTTGGATGGGTGGCTTTGGTGCTTAGCTTTCGTATCGCACGTTATTGGGATAGCAACGCCACAACCAAGCGTCAATACCAACTTGAAAAACAAAGCTTTTTGGGTGCAACCGTTATCCAATTTATCTTTATTATCAAGCTTCCTCTTTTTGTCTTTTTTGTCTATACGCTTGATGGTATCTCTCATTTGCTTACGGGTGCAATGTGCGCAGCGGGGGTGGTGGATGCTACACGTGAGGGGTTGCCTCTGCTTATTTTGAAGATTGTCAATATCTACCTCTTTGGGTTGTGGCTAACTTTGCACTACCGTGATATGCGTTTGGAAACCTTGCCCTATACGAGACTTAAATTTGCTCTCTTTGTCGCTGGATTTGTTTTGCTTATGGCTGAAATCTATCTTGAAATAGCGATGTTTGGTGCTATTGATGTCGATAAAATCGTGAGTTGTTGTGGCTCTATCTATTCAAGTAGCTCCACCTCACACCTCTCGCACCTTTTTGAGCTATCCAATAGCGTAGTGGTCGCACTCTTTTATGGCTCTTTTGCTCTGATGGTGCTTTTTTATTTACTTAAAAATCGCTATCTTTTTGCATTGAGTAATCTCATTTTTTTAGTGGTTGCGATTATTAGTTTGATACTCTTTTTTGCTACCTATATCTATGAACTCCCCACCCATCATTGCCCCTTTTGTATCTTGCAAAGTGATTATTACTATATTGGCTATTTGCTCTATATTTTGCTCTTTATGGGGACGTTTTACGGTATTTCGCTATTGGCTAATCCTCAGTCTAAACGCTACCCGATTTCGCTTATTTTCAATAGTTTGTATGTTGTAATTGTGAGTGGGTATGTGGTGGGGTACTATTGGGTTAATGGGGTTTGGTTGTGATATGTCAAGTTGGTTGAATTGTTTTTTTGTTAAAATAAATCTTAACTATAAAGAGTCGTGGGGAATAAAAAGATGATAAAAAAAGTAGTATTGAAAAATTTTAAAATTCACCAACACAGTGAAATTTACTTTGAAGAGATGCTATCTATCTTAACAGGAGAAAATAATAGTGGGAAGACCTCTCTTTTGGAATCATTGCTTATTTTTCAAGAGTGTTACAATCATACCTTGCATCAAATCAAAAGCAGTTCATCAAGCAAAGTCAAAAGTGAGGTACTAGAAAAAGGGGATTACGACTTTCAACCAAAGTTTATTGGTTCATTTAGTTCGGTACGAAGTGAAAGTTATTATGAGCTTTTTTATAAAAATAGCAAGACATTTGAAATCTTGATAGAGGTAGTATTAAACGATAAAACAATTAAAATAGGGTTTGTTATTGCAAAAGGTCGAAATGCAACAGCGTATAATATTATGCCCTCTATTGATGATGAGAGTTTACAAAATATCAACAGTTTTAATCCTCAACGACTCCTAATGTTTTTAAAAAGTTCTCCTATCTCTTCAATTGTGAGAAATGAACCCTATTTAGCACCAAAAATGCTTGAAAAGTATCTTATTGAAGGCTCTAACCTATCCATTATGAGAAATAGACTTTTAAAAATTCAACAAGAGGATAAGTTAAGGGAGCTAGAGTCACAGATTAAATATATTCTTAATTTTGAGTCGTTTGAGCTTGAAATAGATTATAATAGGAATCAAGACCTCTATATCAAAGCCAACTTTAAAACAGACTCTATGGATGAGTTTCAAGATATTGCCATGCTAGGAAGCGGTACACTGCAAATTATTGAAGTGCTTATCTCTTTAAATTTAGAAGATAGTTATAAACTGCGAATTGCTTTACTCGATGAACCTGATTCACATCTGCATCGTAAATTGCAAGGACAACTACTAACAAAACTACGAGAGATTTCTCACAATGCTATTCAGATTATTTTAACCACGCACAATGAACAGATCGTCTCTCATGCTAATCTATCTGAAATTTTACATCTATATATTCCACAGACCTCCTCATCAATGGTTGTTAAACCCTTTGTAAATGGTTATCAACGAGGACGAACGACAGGCTTTATTCAAAATGCACAAAAACAAGCCCTCTATAGCTCTTTGGGCATTAGTACTACGGCTATGAATATGCTTGAAGCAGTAGAGAGCGATAGGGTAGTACTTGTCGAGGGGGGAAGTGATGCGCTCTATATTGAGGCGTTGCAAGAGCGTAGAAGTAAGTTATTTCCCGTTGGTAAATCCAATCAAGTTGCTTTTTGGTCGATTAACGGTATTGATGATTTGCCCAATAAGCTTAAATATTGGAAGTCGATACTTGAAAATATTGTCAATGAAGAGAGTATATGGTCCAAAGCCGTGTTGTTGCTTGATAGTGATACTCTAGCAGATAGTGAGATGCAGGAGTTAGCCAAAGAGATTAAAAAGGAGTTTTCCATTGAATTAATCTATTGGAAGAGTTACACCATTGAGACGGTATTGCTTGAAAGGGTAGAGGGGTTTGCCTATACTTTTGCGACGCTCTTTGGACTTGATAGAGATAGGGTAGTTCAAAAAGTTCAAGAATATATCGGTAGTATTGAAATAGAGAACTACAAACATAAAATATCAAAACAGCGACAATCACGGCAAAAGCACTTTGAGTGCTTTAATAATCCAAAACTAAAACTCAACGATGGTCACATCTATAGTGAGTACATCACAATGCTTCAAGGTGCAAGTAGTGTAGCCAACTACCTCTATGGTAAAAAAGAGGTATTTGATTTAATAGTATATCTACTTGAAGTATTTTCTATTCAAACCACTCAACCCATTGAAGATATTTTAGTTGAGATGTTTTTAGCTTATGATGGCAACTATTGGCAATCCTCATGGACACAGATACTTAGAGGTATCTACGATAAATAAAAGGCAAAAGATGAAAAACTACACCATATTTGGCAACCCTGTATCCCACTCCAAATCACCCTGTATGCACAATTTGGCATTTTCGGGGCTAGGAGAGGAGGCACTCTATACGCGTACACTGCTTGAAGATGGCACGAAACTGCGAGAGGTATTTTTTGAAAAAAATCTAAGTGGGGCAAATGTCACCGTCCCACACAAAGAGGAGGCTTTAAGAGCCTGTGATGAGGTCGATAGCTTTGCTAGGAGCGTGGGGGCTGTTAATACTATCGTACGCCATGGCGATAAATTATACGGCTACAATACCGATGCTTTGGGATTTTTAAAGGCACTGCAAAAGTTTGAAAAAGATATTCAAACCATTTTGATATTGGGTGCAGGTGGAAGTGCTAAGGCGATTAGTGTAATGTTGCGAGAGGCTGGGTATGATGTCACTATTCTCAATCGTAGTGAGGGAAGACTGGAGAGCTTTAAAGAACAGGGATTTAAAACCTATAGCTTTGAAGATTTTACTGTAACTCAATACGACTTGATTGTCAATTCCACCAGTGCAGGATTGGAAGATGATGCTCTTCCTGCTCCAAAAGCGATGCTAGTTGAGCTACTATCCAACGCCAAAGCCTCGATTGATATAATTTATGGCAAAGCAACCCCCTTTTTGAAGCTCTCCCAAAACTACAACCTACCGACAAAAGATGGTAGCGATATGCTGCTCTATCAAGGCGTGTTGGCGTTTGAACTGTTTGTGGATAAGAGGCATTCGTTTGAAGCGATTGAAAAGTATATGAAACGGGCGTTTATTTAAAGGATTGGGTGATGAGACAACTTTTGCTTTTGTGTTTGGTTACTGCTCTAGCTTTGGCTGAGATTAAGTCGATTAGTGATATTCGTAAAGAGTTTGCCCATATTCAACGCTTTTTAAAAAGTTACAAAACCTCATGGGAACACACCTCAGCCTCTACAGCACATATCGAAGAGGTTAGCTACAGTGATCAAAAAGGTAATATTCGTTTAGTGGAAGTAACCATGACAAATGAAAAAGAGCGTCAGGTTGGTAGGTACTACTTTAGTAAGCAGCAACTCTTCTTTGCTTCTAAGATGCAATACCAGCAGCAAAAGCTTATTTCTACGCAAAAACTCTATTTTATCGGTAATCAAATGGTTCGTTGGATTAAGGATGACAAATCCATTGATCCTCAAAGCAAGGTATTTCAACTAAAAGCCAAAGAGACACAAGAGTTTGCTCAATTTTTGATTCAAAAAGATTGAATAGAACGCTTATTGTCCATAAATTGGCATAAGCAAGGCAAAAGCCTATTTGCTTAGATTGATATCGGCTACAAAAACGCCTCTAAAATCACCCTCTTTGTATCCATTGGCTTGGTCGTTTGTGTATTTGGCTTGGATGATGGTATCGGCTTGTTTGTCTCTTGTGCCATCTTCTCCGTGACAGGCAACGCACATTTTCATCATATAGATAGGCTGATAGACTTTGTAGTGATTTTCGCCCATTTTGAGTGTTACAAGCTCTTTTGAGTTGGTTTTTGCATACTCCTCCAGCACTTTTGCCTCATCCTCTGTTGCCATATTGTCTGGGTTGCGTGGTTTGAGCGTAGCTCTTTTGATAGTAATGTTTGGGAAGCTATCATTGACACTCTTTTCAATATCGGTGGCACTACTAGAGCAAACCTCAGCAGTTTTTTTGGCTCCCCCCTCTTTCATAGCACCCATTACGGCATCTTTGAGGGTTTGCATCATCTTTTGAATCGCTTCATTGCCTATTTGCGTGACGTTGAGATCGTATGTGGTATTGGTATCTCCAAAGGCAAGAGCAGAGGCAAGGGTCAAAGATAGGACTAATTTTTTCATTTTTGTTCTCCTGATTGTTGTAAATTTTTATGATATTATCAAAATATATGTTTATTAAAACTTAAACTTATGATTCATTGGTGCCAAAAATGCAAGATATAAGTATTGTTTTAGCACTTAAAAGATATTATTTTAAAGGTAAGTTTAAACTAAAATAGTATTAAAATAATGGAGTATTGATAAAATGGTTGATAGAGATTTGGGATTTTCATTGTGGCTTGATTTTGTCGAGAGAGATTTTTTGAAAAATGAGTTTTCTAGGCTCATTGATAGAGGAGCAATTAACGGAGCAACGAGTAACCCTGCTATTTTTGCAACGGCTATTACGACTTCAAGTGCTTACAAAGAGCAGCTTGAGAGCCTCAAAGGTAGCAGTGCCAAAGCCAAATACGAAGCGGCTGCTATTGAAGATATCAAATTGGCAGCAAGGAAGCTAAGAACGCTTTATGAAAGTGGGAACGATGGTTATATTAGCATCGAAGTTGATCCTTTTTTGAGCAACGACACCCAAGGAACACTGCAAGAGGCAAGAAGGCTCTTTGGAGAGATTGGAGAACCTAATGTGATGATCAAAATCCCAGCCACCGATGCGGGGTATGAGGCAATGGGCAAACTTATCGAAGAGGGGATTAGCGTCAATGCTACGCTTGTTTTTTCACCAGCACAAGCTCAAAAGTGCCTCGATGCTATGAGTCATGCGATGGTGGAGTATGATCGTATGGGCGGTGGAAGAGTTGAGGCGGTTATTAGTGTCTTTGTGAGTCGTTTTGATAGACTTTTGGATAGCGAACTTGAAAAAAATGGTATCCCTAAAGCCACGTTGGGTATCATGAACGCTGCAAAAATCTACAATCTTGTCCAAGCCAATCCCGTAAGAGCTATCAAAACACTCTTTGCCAGTACGGGAGTGAAGGGTGACGAACTTGCACCTGAGTACTATATCAAAGAACTCTACGCCACGCACTCTATCAATACCGCTCCGCTTCATACCATCGAAGCCTATAAAGCTTCCAATCCTTTGCGAGAGGCGAAGTTGCCTATCTCCAATCAAAAAATCAATGCCTATTTTTCCAAGATAGCTCAAGCGGGTATTGATATGGATGGAGTATATGAGCAGTTGATGCAAGAGGGGCTTGAAGCGTTTGAAAAAGCATTTAAAGATATGTTGGGAGCGATTGAGTAATGCATGATGTAGAAAAGAGACTGCAACTCTATTTGCGAAGTTTGGCGACCAATGGAGGAAGTGACCTTCATATCAAATCGGGTTCAACGGTGCGTATGCGTGTGAGCGGGGATTTACGCAAACTGGGCAAAGAGGTGATGACTACCGAAGAGATAGACCAGTTGTGCCGTGAGATTTTAACCGAAAAGCAATACAAGGCTTTGATTGAAAAACGCTCATCGGACTTTACCTATGTGATGGGCGTTGAAAAAGCGAGATTTCGTGCCAATATCTTTTTTCAAACTGATGGCATGAGTTGTGTATTTAGGATTATTCCTGTTAAAATTTTGACTATGGAGGAGCTCAATCTCCCCAAATCCCTTGAGTATTTCACTAAACTCAAAAGAGGGTTGGTTACCGTTACGGGTATCACGGGAAGTGGTAAATCAACGACACTAGCAGCTATGATTGACCGTATCAATCGAACCCAAAAGAAACACATCATCACCGTAGAAGACCCTATTGAGTTTGTACACAAAGATAGAGAGTGTTTGGTCAATCAAAGGGGTATTGGTCCTGATGCGCTTTCGTTTCATGATGCGCTTAGAGGTGCCTTGCGTGAGGATCCTGATATTATTTTGGTAGGCGAGATGCGGGATTTGGAGACGATAGAGATTGGTTTGCATGCTGCTAATACGGGACACTTAGTCTTTTCCACACTTCACACCAAAAGTGCCGAAGAGACCATCGATAGGATTATAGGAATGTTTGCCAAAGAGGAGCAACCTAGGATTCGTCTAACGGTGGCCGCAACACTTGAGGGTGTTGTGGCTCAAAGGCTTATCAAAACGATTAATGGCGGAAGGGCTGCGGCTATTGAGATACTTATCAATACGGCACGTGTTGGGCAACTTATTGCTGAAAACCGAGATGCTGAGATTACTGATGCTTTGGCGGAAGGGAAAGAGATATACGGCACACAAACCTTTGACCAAGCTATTTTGGATCTCTTTTTTGCTGGGCGAGTGAGCGAAGAGGAGGCATTGGGTAATGCAACCAATCCTAGCGATATGAAGCTCAAAATGCAAGGAGTAGGCGGCGCAGCAGCTGGTAAATCTCAAAAAATAGAAGTTGATGATGATGTTTTTGATGTTATAGAAGATGAACATTAAGCTTGAATGATTGGTTTGAGGGTTCAATTAAAATTAATAATAAAAAGATATAATACACTTCCAATTTTTTTATGAAGGAACAATACAATGTTAGAAGGCATTATTAGAGAGAGTATCTCAAAAGCCAACGCAAAGCAGCTTAAGAGAGATGGTTATCTAATCGCTAACATCTATGCAAATGGCGTTGAAAACGTAGCAGCTGCATTTAAGCGAGGAGATTTTGCAAGAACGGTAAGAGCTAAAGAGAGTTTGGCTTTCCCTATCAAAGTAGGTGACAAAGAGTTCAATGTAGTGATTCAAGAGTATCAACTACACCCTGTAAATGGCGATGTGGTACACGTTGATTTGCGTGTAGCTATTCCTGGGCAAACGACCAACTTCCTTGTACCCGTACGCACAGTAGGTACTCCAAAAGGGCTTAAAAACAAAGGGGTTTTGATTATCTCCAAAAAGAGACTCAAAGTTAGAGGGGCTATTGAAAATATGCCTGCAAACTTTACCCTTGATGTGAGTGATTTGGATCGTGATGATTCCATTATCGTAAGAGATCTTGAAGCACCTGCACATTGCAAAATCATGGATAGAGAAGACGTTGCCATCTGCGGTGTAATCAAAGCCAAATAATAAAACAATGAGATGAAATTACTAATTGGTCTAGGCAATCCTGGTAGTCAATATGAGGGTACTAGACACAATATTGGTTTTTGTGTTATTGACTCCCTTGTTTCTAGCTTAAATGCTAAAAACATCTCCAAAAGCTCTTTTTACGGAGAGCTTTACCGTACGCACGATACGCTTTTCCTTAAACCTACTACCTATATGAATCTATCGGGAAAGTCTGTGATAGCTGTCAAAAACTTTTTTAAAGTCGAAATAAGTGAGATAATGGTTGTTCACGATGATTTGGATTTGCCTTTTGGGGCGTTGAAGTTCAAAGTCGGCGGAGGCAGTGGCGGACACAATGGACTCAAATCTATTGATAATGCGATAGGCAAAGAGTATCTGCGTATTCGCATGGGCATTGGAAAACCGCTCTATAAATCGCAAGTATTCGACTACGTTTTAACAAAATTTACCCATGATGAACAAGCCTCTATTGAGAAATGGATAGCCTATACTGTCGATACAATAGCCCAGCTCGAACACCATAGCTACGAAAAAATTCAATCCAAATACACGCTAAAGAGTATTGAGGCATTGAATTAGATGCCTTTTGAACTCTATTTTGTCTATCTATCAAGACTCTATTTTAAAAACGCTTTTTTTATGCTCATAGGATTGAGCGGTGCTTTTGCGATGATTAACTATTTGCAAAATACAGGATTGTTGCAATCGGGCTTTAATAACCAATTGCTCTACACCTACTACCGTTGGCAAGAGACTTTGGAGATGATCTATCCTATCACGCTTGTTTTTGCAGCCATATTGACCAAAATCTATCTGATTAAAAACAACGCTTTGGGGGCATTGTACAGTTTTGGATACACCAAAAAAGAGATTATTACCCCTTTTTTGGTCGTAGCGTTTGCGATACATCTGCTCTTTGTCTATCTCAATACCACCTCTTTTGCTTATGCCAATGACAACGCTGAAGCTTTGCATAAAGGTGCAAGTGAGAACTACACCAAAACCAACCTCTTTTTTAAATACAACGATGCCTTTATCTATCTCAAACGCCTTGATCCTATTGCCAAAAAGATTTACGATTTGGATATATTTACTATCAAAGAGGGGCGTTTGGTCTCTACTATGAGTGCCAAGAGTGCTTCGTTTAATGGAGAACTCTGGGAGGCTAGGGATATTTTAATCAAAAAGCAGATATACCAAGAGGGAGAACTTAAACGTTTTGAGATACACAAGCAAGATCGACTCGATACACTCAAAGGCTACAAACCTCTTATTATTGATCAAATCTATGAGGGTAAAAATATCAATCTTATCGATGCCTACAATGGATTGATGTTGCTTACCAAGCAAGGACTTGATAGCCACAAAATGCGTTCGGCACTCTATGTCAAGCTCTTTTTTCCACTCTTTGCTCTCTTTTTGATTGTTGTGATATTTTACAAAATCCCTGCCCATGCACGCTTTATGAATTTGGTCGTGACGCTCTCGGTAGTATTGGGTATAGTCTTTTTGGTGTGGGGTGTTTTGTTTGCCCTCAATCAAATTGGTTCTTCAGGTACGCTTATGCCCGAACTCTCTACGCTTTTGCCTTTGGTTGGGTTGGCGATTTACTCACTGGGGGTTTATCGCAAAATCAATACAACCATTGGATAGCGCAATAGGGCAACTCTTAAACACTATTTTGGTATTATGTCGCTCAATGTAATTTACAAGGATAGTATCAACAATGCCAGTTATAGCTTTGAGTGAAAACAAAAAAACCGCTCTTTTGATTTTGATAGCTTTTGTATTTAGTTTCTCGGTGAGATTTATATGGGTCGGACAATTTAATACTTACGACAATTTTAAATTTAACGATGAATTTATGATTAACACAAACGATGGCTACTACTTTGCCGAAGGGGCTAGGGATATACTCAAAGGCTCACATGAGCCCAACGATCTCTCACCTGTAGAAGTTGTAGCTTCGATGCTCACTGCCTTTTTTGCCAAAATATTACCCGTATCGTTTGAAACGCTTATTTTTTATCTTCCTGCTTTTTTGGGTTCGCTTGTTGTTGTCCCCATTATTTTGATTGGACGCTCTTTTCATAAGATTGAAGTGGGCTTTATAGCAGCGCTTATTGGCTCTATTGCGTGGAGCTATTATAACCGTACTATGGTAGGCTACTACGATACCGATATGCTCAATATCGTCTTTCCTACTTTGTTGCTTTGGTCGCTTATTTGGGCGATTCGCACCAAAGAGGAGAAGTATCTACTTTTTACAGGATTGGAGATAATCGCTTACCGATGGTGGTATCCGCAAAGCTATGCTTTAGAGTTTGCATTTTTTACCATCATTGCTCTCTATACGCTCTACTTGTTTACCAAAAAGCAAGAGATACGCTACGAGCTTAAGCTTATGGCTACCATAATGTTAGCAATGGTGAATTTGCCCATTATTGTTCGTTTGGCGTTTGTTGTGGGTATCTATTTTGTTGCCAAAATGGAGTTGGCACTTAAATATCTCTATGCTATTTTGGGTGTAACCGTTGTTGTATTTGTTTTTACAGGTGGATTAGGACCTATTGTGGCTCAACTTAAGGGATACGTTTTTAGAGAGGCAAATACAGTAGCTAGCGATGGATTAAATTTGCAGTTTTTTAGTGTTATGCAAACCGTTAGGGAAGCGGGTCAAATTCCTTTTGGAACGTTTGCAGACCGTATCAGCGGACATACCGTTTCATTTATCTTAGCAATCATTGGTTATATTTGGTTTGCCCTAAAGCACCCAGCCCTATGGATAGCATTGCCCATGGTAGGATTGGGCTTTATGGCTTACGGTATTCCAGGAGTTGTAAGCGGTGGGGGACTTCGTTTTACTATCTATGCCGTACCCGCTATGGCACTGGGTGTTGCCTATTTGATTGTAGAACTTTCACGTCGTATTGCTAGTGAGGTAATGCAAAAGCAACACACCAAAGCAGGGGAGTATATTATCGCATCGGTATTGACTCTTTTGGTGCTTATTCCCAATATCAAACATATTCAAGAGTACAAAGTCCCTACGGTATTTGAGAAGCAAGAGGTTCAAACGCTTGATAAGTTTAAAAATATTGCCGCTCGTGAAGACTACGTCGTGACGTGGTGGGATTATGGCTATCCCATTCGCTACTACAGTGATGTCAAAACACTCGTTGATGGTGGTAAGCACAGCGGTGTGGTAAACTTTGCACCCAGTTTTATACTCACCTCTCCTATCCAATCAGCGGCCAATTTGGCAAGGTTGGAGGTAGAATATACCGAAAAACAGTTTGATAAAGACAATGCAACCAAAATGGCATCAAGTACGATTGAACAAATGACACTTGATTACGGATTTAAAAATGCCAATGACTTTTTGGATTCTCTTGAAACCGATATAAAGTTGCCTCCTAAAACTCGTGATGTTTATCTCTATTTGCCCTTTAGAATGATGAGTATCTTTCCAACAGTGGCTCTCTTTTCCAATTTGGATTTGCACTCAGGACAAGAGAAGCGGAAGCTATTTTTCTACAAAGGTGCTATTTACAAAAATGAAAACGGGATATTAAGTTTGGGGCAAGGGATCACTTTTGATAGCAAGACCAACGTAGTATCTTTTGGCAACGACCAAAAAACGCAGATAAAATATTTCATTGTCACCCAAGTTGATAATAGCGGCAAAAGCAATGTCCAAACCCAAATGATTAATGAGAGTTCGCAAATATCATTAATCTACATGAAAAGCTACAACGCAATGTTGGTGGTCAATGATGCCGTATTGGCTTCAACCTATGTTCGACTCTTTGTCCTTGAAAATTACGATAAAAATCTTTTTGAACCTGTAATCCTTGATCCATTGACCAAGATTTATAGACTCAAAATGTAGAGGAACGTTTGTTTTGGCTGGTATCTATTTGTGCATCATGTGTCACTAAAAAGGGTTTGGATGTTTAGCCTCCAACCCTCCAATGCTAAACGCATTGTCTTTTTTATCCTTTTGGATATTTTTGTATCAATGTCCACGATTGTTTTGGCCTATCTGTTGCGATTTAATTTTGATATCGATCCTACGCATCTGCCCTCGATGATAAAAATGATGTATGTTTTGATTCCCATCAAAATTGTTTTTTTAGCACTTTTTAAAATCTATTTTGTCGCATGGCGCTATTTTGGACTTTTTGAGTACAAACGCCTTGTTTTGTCGCATTTTGTTGCCTATTTGTTTTTTACTTTAGTCTTTTTGGCTACGCCTGAGTATTTTAACCCTTTTCCTCGCAGTGTCATCTTGATTGACCTTTTTTTATCGCTCTTTTTTGTATCGTTGCTTAGAATTTCCAAACGCATCTATCTTGAAAACTCTATGCAAAACAGACAAAAACCTACGCTCATTATTGGGACTAATGATGCCAGTGCAACGATTATAAAAAACGCTCTCAACTCGTATGCCTTTAGCTATTTTCCCGTAGCCTTAATATCCTATCACCGTGAGTTAATAGGCACCTATTTTGTAGGTGTTAGAGTCTATGGAGAGGATGAGATGGAGGATATTGTCAAACTTCATCGAATAGGTGCTGTAATTATCGCCAAAGAGTTAAACAATGAGGAGCTTGATACTCTCTATCAACGTCTTCATGGGCTTCAAATCAAAGAGATAAAAATGGCCAATTTAGTAGGCGATCGTCCTACGCAACTTAAAGATATTTCTATTGAAGACCTCTTGGCACGTCACCCCAAAGATTTAGACAAGGGGGCTATTGAGGCGTTTATTGCAAACAAAACGGTTTTGATTACGGGTGCGGGTGGGAGCATCGGAAGCGAAATAGTGCGTCAATGCGTCGCCTATAGAGCCAAAGAGCTTATATTATTGGATCACAGCGAATACAATCTCTACGCAATGGGTGAAGAGTTGCAACAAACCAACAGTAAGCTTATTATGCAAAATGTAGTCGATAAGCAAAAATTATCCAAAACATTTGAGAAATATCGCCCCGATATTGTCATTCATGCAGCCGCCTACAAGCATGTACCCCTTTGTGAAGCCAATGTAGAAGAGGCGATTATCAATAATATAATAGGTACTAAAAATACCATCGATTGTGCCATTGAGTATGACGTGGATAAGTTTGTGCTTATTTCCACCGACAAAGCCGTACGTCCTACCAATGTAATGGGGACTACCAAACGCATCTGCGAACTCTACGCCTCCAATATACCCTCAGGCAAAACCGAAATTGTAGCGGTGCGATTTGGAAATGTATTGGGTTCAAGCGGGAGTGTCATTCCCAAATTCCGTTCTCAAATTGAAGCAGGAGGTCCCATTACGGTGACGCATCCCGATATAACCCGCTATTTTATGCTTATTCCCGAAGCGTGTGAGTTGGTGCTGCAAGCTGCCTCTATTGGACGGGGCGGAGAGCTATTTATCCTCGATATGGGTGAGCCTGTACGCATTGTCGATTTGGCCCAAAAGATGATAGAGCTAAGCGGTGAAAAGGATATTGAAATTACCTTTAGCGGATTACGAGCAGGTGAAAAATTATACGAAGAGTTATTGATCAACGAAAGCGATGCCAAAACGCAATACGATTCCATTATGGTCGCCAAACCAACCTATTACGCTATTGATAAACTTCAAGCCGATATTGACGAGCTTTTAAACAGCAACGATAAAATTGCCAAGCTTAAAGAGATAGTACCAGAGTTCACACCCGATAACAAATTATGATATAATCCTCAAAAGATTAGAACAAGGAGTGCTAGATGTTGGAATACGGTATCAAAGCAGTGATAACAAACCCTACGCTCATTACAAAATCCAAAGAGATTATCCGTCTAGTCGATAGTCGAAATAATGAGACAAGAGCCTTTGTAGTGCCTGTTGGTTATGAGCCTTTGATTGAGAAGTTGGCTAAAGAGATAGAGTATAGGGAGTGGGTTAAAAACAAGAAGTTGCAAATGGATTATTCACTGCACCCACAAGATGCAATAGATGAAGATTTAATGAGGGTAGGTTTTGAATCCATAGAGGAGTATTTACAGTAGCGTATGCGAAAAGGAGATATATATTTAGCCGATTTTGGCAAGAGTAGGGATAGTTTTGCCTTTGGCAAAAAGAGACCCATTGTGGTTTTTCAAACCGATAAACTCAATTTTGCACTTCAAAATGGAATCTATGAATACCTATTGGTGCTTCCTCTCTCTACGCAACACGATATTCTTACGGATGAATTTCGTTTACCCATTAGAGCAAGAGAGGATTTAAAAGAGGATAGTTTTATAGTGTGTAGCAGTATCTGCTTTTTGCACAAGCGATACATTCAACAAAAATTAGCCACTTTAACCCCAAAAGAGATAAAAGCCGTTGAAGTAATAATCAAAGATGTTTTGGATATGCGGTGATGAAAAATATTTTAATACAATTAAACATAATCTGTAGGGTGGGTGAAACCCATCAAAAAGGTTAAATTATGACAAATCAAGTTTTTAATATGTTCAATCAAAGTCTATTTTTTAGTTTTGCATTGAATGAAGATGGTTCATTGAAAGAACCTCTATATCAAGGTATTTTAAATGAAAAAATATTGGAATACTCTTCAGTAGATAATTTAGATGCGATTTCAAATAATGCAGGTTATTTTAATATTTATGGTCAAGCAACCAATGGAAAAAAGTTTACTGCCATTCAATGTTTTCATAAAAAGTTAGGTAGTTTAAGTATTCCTATGAAAAAAGGTTTGTTGATGATGACTAAGTCAATCTACGTTAATCAAATTTTTATTGGAGATTGGGACAGTAACATTGAAATTAATACAATTCAAAAAGTTTTAGTGCAGTTTTCGTACTTAGAACATTGGTTAGAAAAATATCAAATTCAATCAGATTATGACCAAGATAATGATGAGTTCATATATAAAAGAATGAATCCTCAATTTAATACAATTGATATCAATAACAAACTACAATTTAGAGTGGTTAATCAACTAAATAGTTCAAATAAACAGTTTTATGACAAAACTCTTACAACATTTGAAACACAAAAATTTATTGAACTATCATTTAAAGAGAATGTAACTTTAGATGAAATGTATGAAGCAGTTCATATACTAAAGAATTTTTTTGAAGTTCTTTTGCCAAAAAGAGAAATATTTAAAACACAGTTAGAGATAATTAATAGTAACAACCAGACATACCAAGTTCTTCAAGAAAACAAAGAAGAACAGAATGTCAAAATATCCTTCTTAGACTTTTTATATTTGTATGGTGAAAATGATATTCAAAAAGTCCTATCCAATTGGTTTGAAATAGAAAATAGATATAGATTTTTGATAGCTTCGCTCTCTCCAATATTCAAAGGTCATTCATTTACATATGCTGAGAATGAATTTATCTATTATATGCAATGGTTAGAGGGTTTTGCTAGAGTGGAATACCCTACGGATGAAAATGAGACAAAAGAGTTTCAAAAACGCATAGATAATATTGTAGAACAAATCTCAAATGATGAAGATAAAGAATTAATACAAAAGAAATTTGAATATTATGAAACACCCTTAAGACAACAACTTAAAAAACTTTTGACTGCCTACTCAATAAAAGACCTATTGAAATTAAGCTCTAAAAATTTAGACTCTTTAATAGATAAATTAGTGTATTTGCGAAACAAATTAACACATACTAGTTCCAAGCAAGAATATCAAAATTATGAGGTCATATATTTAAAAAATGTACTAAAGCAAATCATCTATATAGTTTTTCATATTAAACTACAACTTGATAGTAAAAGTTATGCTTATCAACAACAAATTATAAAAGATTTACAATCTAATTATGAAAAATATAAATTAGAAAATAAAAAAGTCAAACGAGAAACCCATGAAAAACCTAATCGAAAAACTAGACTTAGATAACTACATCCAAAACTTTCAAAAGTTTTTGGCTAGAACCAAACCTGTGGTAATGCAAGGGGATATTCATCAGCACTTTCGATACATTGAGGCGTTGGGCAAGATAGAGTTTCCGCCTCCCGCTCAAGTCCCTCGTTTGGAAAACTCGCTTATGCGTCTCAAAAAACAAGCCGTATTGTCACTTGAAGAGCTGTATGCTTTTGTGGTGATGGTGGGCTATTTTAATCGCCTCAAAGTCCTAGAGCTTGAAGAGCCATTAAGAAGCTGGATAAGAGGCATCGAGATACCCAGTGAGATTATGACCACACTTAGCTATTTCAACGACGAGGGAGCCATTAATCCCCAACGTGATAGGGAGCTTTTGAGTATCCAAAGAGCCATCAAACAAAACAAAATAGACATCAAAGAGAGTCTCTACAAACTGGCACACTCTAGCCATCTTTCGCTCTATTTGGTCGATACGCAAGTGCATTTTCAAAACGGCGAAGAGACGCTTTTGGTACGGGGCGGATTTAACAATGCCCTCAAAGCCACCGTAGTAGGGCGTACCTCGGCGGGGCATTTTTACATCATCCCCCAAAGCATTTCGCATCTAAAGGATAAGCAATCAATACTGCTAAGCCAACACGAAGAGATTATTTGGCGATATTGCAAAGAGATTTCGACTATTTTTCATAAGTGGGAGCGGTTTTTGGGCTACATTGATCGAGAATACGACCGCTTTGACCACTACCAAGCGCGTATATTTTTCGCACGAGCTTACGATTATGAGTTTATTCTCCCCTCCAAAGGCAAAGAGGTGAAATTGAGCGGTTTTGCTCATCCTGCGATTGAAAATCCCGTATTGATTGATATAGAGTTGGATAAAAAAATCATGCTCGTGACAGGGGTAAACGCAGGAGGTAAGACAATGCTGCTTAAATCGCTCCTTAGTAGCGTCTATATGTCCAAATACCTGCTTCCTTTTCGTTGCAACGCTGCCAAAACCTCTATTGGACACTACAAAGGGATTGAAGCCATTATCGATGACCCCCAATCGATCAAAAACGATATTTCGACTTTTGCGGGGAGAATGGTGGAGTTTAGTAAGCTTTTTAGCCGTGATAATATCCTCGTAGGGGTAGATGAGATTGAGTTGGGGACCGATAGCGATGAGGCAGCGAGTCTATTTAGGGTAATGCTTGATGAGCTTAGTCAAAGAGATATTACGTTTATTGTCACTACCCATCATAAACGCTTAGCCTCTTTGATGGGAGTAGAACACGATGTCGAACTTATCGCTGCGATTTATGATGAAGCCAATCAATGCCCAACTTACCGCTTTTTGCAAGGGAGTATCGGGAAGAGTTACGCCTTTGAGACAGCCAAGCGTTACGGTATTCCTGCAAACATCATCGAACGCTCCAAGAAGGTACACGGCGAGGATAAAGAGCGTCTCAATGAACTCATTGAGCGTTCAACCACGCTGGAGCGTCAAATGAGAGAAAAAATGATGCTGCTCGATGCCTCACAAAAAGAGATAGAACGCAAAGAGGTCTATATACAAAACCGTCGAGACGCACTCGAAGAGGAGCATAAAGCCACAATCCACGCACTCCAGCTCCAATACAATCGTGCTATCAAAGAGGCCCAAGAGGCGCTACGAGTCAAAGAGTCAAGCGAGGGACGACGACACCTCAATAAAGCCCATCAAATCCAATCCAAAAGCCAAATTGAACCCATCGAACAAGAGAAGATACCGCTCAAAGAAGGCGAGGGTATCAAATACCGAAGCCACAAAGGTGTGCTTTTATCGATTCGAGGGGAGAGTGCTACTATCGAGGTGGATGGGATGAAGATGCGTGTGGGGATTAAGGAACTTAAACGCTTTGGCAACGCACCCAAACCCAAACCATTGTCCAAAAAAGTCGATGTGAGAGTCGAAAAGAGCCAAGCGGGGGTATCGATTAAGTTGCTGGGTATGTTTGGCGATGAGGCGATTGACAAGGTTGATAAGTTTATATCCGATGCGTTGGTTAATGGACTAAACGAGGTGCAAATCATCCACGGTACAGGAGGCGGTATCCTCTCTAGGCTTGTGAGTGAGTATCTCAAAAATCATCCCAAAATCCAAAAATTTTACAAAATGCCAGGGAATTTTGGCATTACGGTAGTGGAGCTTTGAGTGGAAAAATTGACGATTGATATGCTACAATATAGCAAAAAATGAGATAGGTTCCCATGAAAAAACTCCTCTTTGTGCTTGTTGCAACACTTCTAAGTGCCAATGATATTGCCATTGATATGCACCTCTCCAAAACCAAAGCCTATCAAGGCGAAGCGGTGGTATTGGATGTCAATATCTCTCAAATAGACCACTCCAAAGTGATGCTTTTTCGCTTTAGCCCCAAAAAAAGCCCAAAGTATCGATTTTATCAAGTCGATTTTCGAGAAGATAACCGCCATGGCAATCTCAAACATCGCTACAGCTATCTCATCTATCCTACAAGCAGTGGCAGTGTGGCTATTGAATTTGATACGGTGCAATCGATTACGGATGAAGGGAAGATTGCCTATTCGATTTCGGGGGATAGAGACAATGTCAAGGCATTAAAAACGCAAGATATTATTCACAAAGTCGCACCGCTTAGACTCGAAGTTGCACCCATTCCAGATGGGGCAAAGTTTGTCGGAGATTATCGCCTTGAGTATAAGATTGAAAAAACGACGCTTAATGCCTTTGAGCCGATTCATATCCGTATAGGCATCAAAGGGAGCGGATTGCCCCTAGAGGCGTTTGATGCGATAAAAGAGAGTCCAAACTACAAACGTTTCAAACAAAAACCCCTCATCAAAAATCATCATCTTGACAATAGCACCCAAAGCTCCATTGAGTGGCGTTACGCTCTATCGGCACAAAAGAGCTTTACGCTTGAAGCGATTGAATTTCAAGCCTTTGACCCCAAAACGCAAAAAAGCTACACGCTCACCGTTCCCCAAACCCCATTTACTATCCATCCTATCAGCCCCGATAAACTCTTAGACAAAGTCGATTATCCACTCAAGGCACAACCCTTTGATTGGGGTTGGTTATGGCTTACGGTGAGCTATATAGGAGTTTTTGTGGCGGGGTTTCTCACTCCACGAGACATACTAAAGCGTCTCCAAAAAGAGGTAATAGCACCCAGTGAGCTAGAGCTTGAGATCGCACAAACCCAGACACCCAAAGAGCTACTCGCCTTGCTATTGGCTCAAAATGATCGAAGATTGGATAGCCTTATCAAACAGATAAGCCAATCTCAAACATCCAACCTAAAAGAGCTTCAAAAGAGAGCATTAAAAGCGATAACTTAATCCAAAACTCGTATGAATTTATAAAAATATGCTAAAATAGAGCTACTATTTAATGGGAGATTGGTGTGGAGATTGAACAACTAAAAAATATTGTAGATTATGGTGTTATTGGGGTTTTGATACTTCTTAGTGTGATTACTTTGGCGGTTACGATTGAGAGAATTTTATTTTTTCGTGCTGTTGATTTGCGTATCTATCGCCACAAACTGACACTTGAACTTGACCTTACCAATCGTTTGGGAGTTTTGGCCTCTATTGGGTCAAATGCACCCTATATTGGACTGTTAGGAACGGTATTGGCAATTATTATGACCTTTTATATCATCGGAGACAAAGCAGGGGCGATAGAGAGTGCGCAGGTGATGAAATCTTTGGCACTTGCACTCAAAGCTACTGCTATGGGGCTTGTAGTCGCTATCCCTGCAACGGTGATTTACAATATCTTTTTGACCAAAGTCGATAGGCTATTAGCCAAATGGGAAATTGAGCAAGATGAGAGAGGCAGATACAAATAATGAGACACACCAGAGAGCGATTTGACAAGATTAATGTCGTTCCTTTTATTGATATTGTTTTGGTGTTACTTGTAATCGTCCTTACGACAGCTACGTTTATCAACCAAAAACATATCGATATAGAGATTCCTCATGCCTCAGGAGCTACCGATACCAAAGTAAAAAAATCGATTCATCTCTCTATCGATGCGAGTGGCAAGTACTTTTACGACAAAAAAGAGATGACCAAAGAGAGACTCAAAGCCAAACTTATGAAGCTTGACAACCAAAAAGATACCATCTCACTCGCAACGCACAGCAAAACCCCCTTTGAAGATTTTTTATTTGTGATTGATATACTCAAAACCAAAAAGTTTGAAAATATTTCCGTACTTACCCAAAAGAGCGATTAGCACAAAACTCCTCTAGCAAACTAAAAATCTGACAAAAATCTGACAAAAAGCCCCATAAAGACTTATGTTTAATTCATTCTTTGCTATAATTTTATCAATAAAAATTTATGTTTTAATCTACTATTGTCTAAGGGGTGTAAATTGTCAAGTGGTTTTGAAAAGATAGTATGGAGTAGTGCGTTTGAGACGGGTATAGAGGAGATAGATAAGCAACATCGTTTATTGGTCGATACCATCAATCAAGCCAGTAATCTTTTGAGAGATGAGTATATTCAAGAAGATTTGCGTACCATTGTCAATACTCTTATTCGATACACTCAGTTTCATTTTGAGACCGAAGAGCAGCTTATGCTTGATACTCGCTACTCACACCAGAGTCCACAAGATTACGAGAAGCATATCGAAGAGCATTTTGAATTTTCGACAAAGATTTTGGAGATTCACCAACAAATCCAAGAGGGCAACACCATCGAGGGTGAGGAGATTATCAACTATTTGTGCCAATGGCTTGTTGTGCATATTCTCAATACCGACCAAATAATGGTGCAATCTATAAAAAAATTTGATGAATAAGAGAGAATTTTGCTCTTTTATCCATTATCTGCTATAATAATTGATAAAATTTTTTAAAAGGCGATTGATACAATCATGATAGATACAGTTCATACAACAGAGCAATTTAAACAACTCATAGAAGATATTAAGTCTAGCGAGGGCTACAAAGAGCCTATCGCATTTGGTATAGCACGAGTCGATAGAGGGCAAAAAAATGCCGACAAGGTACTCCAAGCACACTATCCTGTAGTTAATTGGAAAGAAAACTTTGGTTCGGCGGCTATTTTTATCAAAGCTCTCCAAGAGGCTCATATCAAAGTCGATTTTTCGGGTAGTGAGTTTAGTGCTACGATAAACGATAGTTTTATTCGCAACGCCAAAGCAGCTTTTGCACCCTATCTTGCCGAAGCGACGGGGCAAATGCACAAAAATGTACAAGTGATTAAAACGCTTGAAGCCATGGAGGATATTGCCAAAAACTTTCGCATTACCTTTTTGTTTGAAGATACCAATCCTCAATCGGTAGAGTCGGTTTATCTCAAACTCTACGCCCTTTCACTGGGCAAAGTCGCCCTTAGAAGTATCAATCTAAGCGGTGCTTTTGGGGTACTAAGCAACGTAGCATGGGTGGGCAATAGACCCTATGAACTTGAATATTTACGAGACAATGAAATCGAACTCAAACTCAACGGAACCTATCCCACTATTGACGCCGTCGATAAATTCCCACGCTATTTGCAACACATCATCCCCGCTGATAATACACGCATCTTAGATTCAAGCAAAGTACGCATGGGAGCGCAGTTGGCAGCGGGCACGACGGTCATGCCTGGGGCTAGTTATATCAACTTCAACGCAGGGACTTTGGGGCCTGTAATGGTAGAGGGGCGTATCTCGTCGAGTGCTATTGTAGGAAGCGGTAGCGATGTGGGCGGAGGGGCTTCGATTTTGGGAGTATTGAGCGGTACCGATGGTAATCCTATCTCTGTAGGAGAAAATACCCTTTTGGGCGCTAATAGTGTAACGGGTATGCCTATTGGCGATGGGTGTATTATCGATGCGGGTGTGACGATACTTGAGGGTACTAAGATCACCATTGCACCCGACCAACTTGCCAAAATCAAAGAAGCCAACCCAGAAGCTTCACTCCAAACCAAAGAACTCTTCAAAGCAAAAGAGCTAATGGGTCTCAACGGTATTCATTTTCGATACGACTCAACAAACGGCAAGGTGATTGCACGACGAAGCACAAGAGAAGTCAAATTGAACAAAGAGTTGCACTAATGAATCCCAATATGGACGAAGAGTGGCTTGTCAAAAAAGTTTTTTTGTTGGCGATTATGAAAAAAGAGCCTGATGAGACGCTAAACGAGACGCTTTTGGCGTTGGTCAATACGGGGATGTTTGATAAAAAAGAGGGCAAAAAGGTGCTTCAAGAGCTTAGAGAAGAACACTACATCGTCGATAATGAACTCTCCATGAAGGGGTTGATAGTTGCCAAAGAGGCAGAGATGGAGTTTAAACTCTAATGGAGACCACTATGGAAAATGCCAACAAAGCATTCAACGAGGAGCGTTACGACGTTTCATTTGCTATGTTTAACGCTCTTGCCAAAGAGGGATATACCGATGCTATCTATTTGGTGGGACGACACTACAAAGAGGGCTACGGTGTAGAGGCCGACCACGAAAAAGCCATTTCAATTTGGAAACGAGCCTCCAAACGAGGTTCGCTGGATGCTCAATATGCTCTATTGGAGATTACCCAAACCACGACGCAGTGTTGCAAGGGGTAGTGATCTATTTGAGGGCTACCATTGTGCTATGCAGTACTTTTTACAGTTGCATAGACCGCTTTAGCTCAATCAATAGGACAAACGCAAATGAGTAATTACTACGCTACTATTATCCTAGAGGCACTAACACAATTAACAACAGCCTTTGCACCGCTTAAGAGTGTTGAGTATTATGAGGCGATTTGTCGATACACGGTAGAGCATTTTGATTTTGATTACGCTTTTGTGGGAGAGTTGGATTCAATCTCAAAAAGTATCCATGCGGTTTGCGGTTGGTCAAAAGAGGGAGCTATTAAGCCTTTTCATTACGATGTCAAAAACTCACCGTGTCACAACACTTTGTCGCATAGCCATGCTTTTTATCCCCATAATGTACAACAAACCTTCCCCAAAGATAAATTGCTCTTAGAGATGGGCATTGAGGCTTATGCGGGTATTGCGTTGTTTAACAAATCGCAAGAGCCTATTGGGGTTTTTGTGATTTTAAACAAAACCCCTTTTGACAACAGCTCTTTGGCAGAACATATTTTAAAACTCTACAACAATAGCTTAAGCGCTGAAATGGAGCGTTGTACCAGTGAACAAAATACCATCAATCTCAAAAACATCGCCTACTATGATCCTTTGACAAAACTTCCCAATCGACTCCTTATCACCGATAGAATCCGCCAAGCTATCAAAAATCAATCTCGAAAAGGCAAAAGTGTGGCTATTTGCTTGATGGATCTTGATGGATTCAAAGAGATTAATGATACACTCGGACACGATGCGGGGGATTATGTCCTCATTGAGAGTTCTCAAAGAATCGCCAATACTATTCGCCCAGAAGATACCATCGCACGATTGGGTGGGGATGAGTTTGTGATGGTAATCACCGATGCGATAGACTCCAAAGATGTTGGCAAGATACTTTTGCGTATTTTGAAAAATATCTCCAAACCCTACTACTACCAAAATAAAACCATTGGTACAATTTCAGCTAGTATTGGTGTGACGCTCTATCCCGAAGATGGTGCCGATGATGATACGCTTTTGCGACACGCCGACCAAGCGATGTACAAGGCAAAAGAGAATGGCAAAAATCAATTTTATTTTTTTGATACCCAAGAGCATCAAAAGGTACAAGCCAACTTCAAAGCCCTCACCAAAATAAAAAAAGGCTCTTGATAACGCTCAATTTGAACTCTATTTTCAACCCAAACTTAGTGCTCATTCGCTCACTATTGAGAGTGTAGAGGTGCTTACACGTTGGAATCATCCCGTTTTGGGAACGCTCTCTCCTAGTGAGTTTATCCCTCTTATTGAAAACGATGAGACGGTTTATGCTTTTGACGAGTGGGTGATGCGAGAATCTTTTGTCTCGCTTATGAAGCTCAAAAAAAGAGAATATTCTCCTTATGATTTCTATTAATATCTCACCCAAGCAGTTTAAAGATAGAGGATTTGTAAACAAAGTCAAAAAGATAGCCAGTGACCTTGCGATGGATGAGAGCTGTTTTGAATACATTGAATTTGAGATTACCGAAGGAAGTGCATTGGAGAACTTCAACTATACCAATGATACGATACATGAACTCAAAAAGATTGGTATTGGTTTTGCACTTGATGATTTTGGGACGGGGTACTCCTCTTTGACGCATCTAAAAGAGTTGCATATCAACACTATTAAGATTGACCAAAGCTTTATTGCAGATATGCTCAACAACACCCAAGATATGGCAATAGTACATGCTATCATCTCGCTCTCCAAAGTATTTCAAATCGAAGTGGTAGCCGAAGGAGTCGAACGTATCGACCAACTCTTGACACTTTTTGAGTTGGGGTGTGACCATATTCAAGGCTATGCTATTGCTAAACCTCTATCCTACGATACGTTTGTCGAGTATTTACGCAATTTTACCCCAGATCCTCGATGGAATATCTCACTCCATCAGCTTCCCAAAAGAGCAGAGTTTGAACTCCTCGTGGCTCAAAGCAATCACAAATATTGGATGGAGCTTGTTGTTGATAGTCTAGTGAGAGAGGATTTGCATACATTGCCTCCGCTTTCGCACCTCTCTTGTCGATTGGGCAAGTGGTTAATGAGCAAAGGCAAATACTACTTTGGTACACTGCCGAGTTTTCTTAAACTCCTAGAGCAACACGAAAATATACATCTTCATACGCATAGGCTTGTAGAGCTATCCAAAACGCACCCCAAAGCCCTTACCCAAGAGGATATTCACGCTCTTGTCTCTAAGCGTGATGGGCTTATTATGACGATTGAACATCTCAAGGAGGAGTACCGTATGACCAATATGATTAAAGGAGTAATAAATGAACGATGAGATAATAAACATCAAATGGAGTACAAGCTATGAGACGGGAATAGAGGAGATTGATGAACAACACCGTATCCTTGTCAATACACTCAAGAGTGCTAATGAGCTTTTGACACACGAGTACTCTTTGGAGAATCTTCAAAATATCACCAAAGATTTGCTAAGCTATGCCTTGTATCACTTTGAGAGCGAAGAGGAGCTTATGCAACGCCACAACTACGAAGAGGCTTATCCTAAAGAGTATCAAAACCACATGAAACAACATCGAGACTTTTCAGGCAAAGTAGTAGAGATTCGCAACGCTCTCAAAGCGGGAAATCTCATAGAAAAAGATGAACTCATTGAGTTTCTAATCCATTGGCTTATCAACCATATCAACCATACCGACAAAAAATTGGGCAGTTTTTTACAAACTCAAATGAGCCACTAATCTTGCACACTTCTATCGGAAGTGGGACTTTAGTCCCACAAAAGCCAAGATTTGGTTGTTATTACTATCAAAACCAATAAGTGGGACTGAGATCCCACCTCCGAAATGCCATTGTATCTGCATATTTTACAAACAGTTTGCCTTTTTAGGAGAGTTGCTCTATCATCTTTTTTGCCTCTTCGATGTTGCTATCAAGGGCGTAAGCTTTTGTGTACATCTCCAACGCTTCGTCATTACGTTTTAAATCATAGAGTGTATTGGCGTAGTTGAAGTAGTGCGGAGCGTAGCGGCTATCGAGTTCAATGGAGCGTTTGTGGTGCTTGATTGCCTCATCGGCAAGTCCCAATTTATTGTAAACATTGGCGATTTGTGCGTGCGCCATATCGTCGTAGCTATCGAGTGCTAAGAGTTTTTCAAATGCCTCTTGTGCCTCTTTGTAATCTTCCAATTTAATAGAGACAAAACCGTATTTTCCAAGCGTCTCACTGTCATCTTTTTGGACTATCAACGCACTTTGCAACGCTTTTTGAGCCTCTAAATAGTCCTCTTTTTTGATAGCTTCATCTGCCAATGCTTTAAGCTCTTGAAAACGGCTTATCTCTCTGGGGATTTGGCGATTGAAATTGGGTTTGACCGAGGTGATAGGGCTGATATTTTCATCATCACGTTTGGCTTCAAAATCAACCCCTCGCTTAGGGTACTCACCTGAAAATAGCTGTTTGAAAAATTTATAAAAGAGTATAAAGACCAACAACAGTAGAAAAAATTGAAATGCACTCATAATGTCTCCATCAAAAAAATATACTATGATAGTCAAAAGTTACTTAAGAGGAGGTATAAATGGTTACTCTTGTCGCTATTTGCTTTTGCCTTATGTTTAAGACAAGGCTATTTCAACGGTTCAAAAGAGAAATAGCTGCAATTTTAAGAAGATTTTATCTATTTTTGCTTACAATACTCTCTACTAGAAACAAGGACAAGAGAGTGCAAATTGAAGAGCTAATCAAAGATGCTGATATTAAGCCAACAAGTGCTAGAAAAGAGATACTAAAGCTTCTCGTTGGTGCTTCCAAACCTTTGAGTTATCGGGATATAGAAGCCCAAATATCGATGGACAAAGCGACCTTTTACCGCAATATAGCTATTTTTGAGGAGTCGCATATCGTGAGTAGTTTTGAATCCAACGACAAAAAACGCTACTTTGAGATTGCCAAAGTCCCCCATGCACACTTTGTTTGCAACGGTTGCAATGAGGTGGAGTGTTTGCAAAAGGCTCTTGAATTTGGGCTTGATGGATATTGGATTGAAACTATCATTGTTAAGGGTTTGTGTCCCACATGTCGCAAAGGAGTAGGGTATGGATGTCTATAATGAACCACGCATTTTTTATATAACCCCTTCGCAAATTAGCGGTAAATACTATCTTGATAAAGTCATCTATCCCAATATGCAACACAACTACTACTGGAGCAACCATTGGGATGATAATTTCTACATTGATTTGGCGTATGCGGGATTTATTAGTATCACCATTGAGGACAATGAGGGCAATTTGCTACTGCTTCCTGAGATTCAATTTGCCTATTCGGTACTTGATTTCAAGGATTTGCATATCTCCAACAAAGTCGAGAAGCTCATAAAAAAGGGTGAATTTACATTTACCATCAATAGCCGTTTGGATGATGTGCTTCGCAGTATTATGGAGTATCACCCCGATAATTGGCTCTATGGCGAGTACGCTTTGATGCTTAAACGCCTCTATGGCAATAAAAAAAATCGGTACGGTTTAAGAGTTATTTCGGTAGAGATAACCGCCCCAAACGGTGATTTGGTAGCGGGAGAAGTGGGGTATGTGATAGGTCGAACCTATACCTCATTGACGGGTTTTAGCTCTTTTGAGAAAAAATACAACAACTACGGCACACTTCAAATGGTACTGATGGCTAAATTGCTAGAGCATAATAACTTCGCCTTTTGGAATCTAGGACACCCCTATATGGAGTACAAAAACCGCTTAGGAGCCAAAATCTTTACACGAGAAGAGTTTCTTAAGCGTTGGAAAGTCGCTAGAGGAGAGCGATTGGCTCTCTAATTTCTAGGCGGTGGCGTTGTGCCATTGCTAGGAGATGGGGGTGGAGTTTCGCTTGTCTCTTCAATAGCCGATGTGTTAAGGGGTGAGGGCGGAGGCGTAGTACCCATTTGGGCGACTTTGCTCTTGCCTTTGGAGGAGAGTAAAAAAGCTATAATTCCACCTATTGCGATAATCGTGAGCGAAAAGAGCGGACGAGAAGCAAACCATGCAAGGGCAATAACAATAGGACCCAAAATAAAGGTGAGTATTGCTGCTACCAAACCTGTACCTGCACCGATGATAGAACCAATAAAAGGGATAACATTGGCAACGGCTACAAGAGGTTTGAGAATCATATTAAATCCAATAAACATAATCAAAAGCCCAACCGCACGCAAAATCCATGTCATAAAGGCATTGGCTTCATGTTCGGCTTTGAATATCTCCTGCGCACTTACGATACCGTTTCTAATAAAGATAAAGTTCTTACCGTTTTTGGTATTGTAAGCCACAACGTTACGCTCGTTAAGTTTGGCTGCGATTGAGTACTCACCGCCCCCTGCATAACCAAAGGTGATACGCAAATCTCCCACTTGGGGTGCGTTGGGGTTGTAGCCTTTGTAGAGGAATGAGCCGTGATTGGTTACATCGCCGATTTGTTTGCGTAAGGAAGAGAGATCGCCAAAGGATTGATTGGCACTAAATTGAGCGACAATATTGTTGGCTAGGTGAAAATCTCCCATGGTTGCATCGGTGACAAATTTTTCGGTTTTGTATGCCATGGAGGGATTGTGGTGACCCTCTGGATGCTTAAAGGAGCTTGAACTAATCTCTGTAGAAGACCAATCTTTGACGTAGTCGTAGGTTGTGGTTGTCTCAGTAGCACCGCCTATTTTCTCTTCGGTGTGGGTTGAAGTCTTCTCATGCCATTGATACATCTCTACTTTTCGTTCTAGGATAAGTACGGGACTTTTGATACCAAAAATCGGGTCTTGTACGTTGCCATTGGGGGCGACTTTGCCTTGTAGTAGTACTGCTTTGTTGTTGTATTTGGCATCGTATTGGGTGTTGGGGAGTGTTTCGATTGCATTTTGCATCTCGTTGAGTGCATCTTTTTGCTCTACACTTCGTCCCTCATTCCACCACAACAACACAATGGAAGCGATAACCAAAATGATTCCTGTAATGATACCCTTAAAAGAGTTTCCCACATTTTGACCAAAGCTTGTGCGAGTCGTCTCTGTATAGTGATCCATAGCTCTATCCTTTGAAATAAAATTAGATAATTATACACTGTTGGAGTTTAAATATACGTTAGGGGGTTGAAATCCAAAAGTTATTCAATTTGAAATTGAGGTATAATTTTAAAGTTGAGTTTGATAGATACAAAGGATAATAGAGTGGAACAACATATCGAGGATTTTATTTGGGATAGTTTTGATGAACTACGCCATCTCTTCCCACCCAAAGTAGCCCAAAGACTTCGTGAGCAAAAAAATAGCAATAAACGGTTGGATTTTAGTGATGATTTGACTCTAATATTTAGCATGGATGATACGATTATAGAAAATATCACAAAAGCCTATCGCCAAAAGCTAGAGAGTATGGATTCCATCGAAGGTATCACTACACTGCTCGAAAAATACCCATATTCCAAAGAATACCTCACAAAAGCCCAAGAGTGGATAGATGAAGATAAAGCATCGCAAACCATGGGAAATCTACTCAATACTATCGGATACGCCTATTATCTTCAAGGAGACTATAGTAAGGCACTGGAGTTTTATTAAAAGTCTCTTGCTATAGCAGAAGAAGTTTTGGGCATAAAGCACCCCAATACCGCTACAAGCTACAATAATATCGGAGAGGTTTATAGAGCCAAAGGAGAGTACGATAAAGCACTGGAGTTTTATCAAAAGTCTCTTGCTATCAAAGAAGAAGTTTTGGACAAGAAGCACCCCGATACCGCTACAAGCTACAATAATATCGGAATGGTTTATAAATCCAAAGGAGAGTACGATAAAGCACTGGAGTTTTATCAAAAGTCTCTTGCTACACAAGAAGAAGTTTTGGGCATAAAGCATTCCGACACCGCACAAAGCTACAATAATATCGGAGAGGTTTATAAATCTAAAGGAGAGTACAATAAAGCATTGGAGTTTTATCAAAAGTCTCTTGCTATTAGAGAAGAAGTTTTGGGCATAAAGCACCCCGATACCGCCACAAGCTACAATAATATCGGAGAGGTTTATCAAGCCAAAGGAGAGTACGATAAAGCACTGGAGTTTTATCAAAAGGCTCTTGCTATAGCAGAAGAAGTTTTGGGCATAAAGCACCCCAATACTGCACAAAGCTACAATAATATCGCAGGGGTTTATTATGCCAAAGGAGAGTACGATAAGGCATTGGAGTTGTTTCAAAAAGCTTTAAAAATCAATATTGCTATCTATGGTACGGCTCACAAAAATAGTGAAATTGTTTATAACAATATAATTGCATTTAAAAATAATTTTTTATAGATTCAAGCCACTTAGGCAAAGCACTCTATCTTGATAGGGTTCATATCCAAAATTTTAAACTACTCAAAGATTTTGAAATGCGTTTTACACAAGGAGTCAATATCATTATCGGTGAGAACTCCAGCGGTAAGACTTCGTTGCTTCAAGCTATCACACTGGGACTAATGAAAAAGGGGAGTTTTGATGATTTTAACGACTTCGAGAAATACATTACCAAAACAAAATCTGAATCAAAAATCAATCTCTATTTTGATGGGTACGAGAAGCATACAACGCTCAAAAGTAATGCCAGAGAGGTTGATAATAATATCTTATCCCCTTTTGTCGTGGCGTATGGGTCAAATATCTTTACCAAATACAAACTTGAAGCCGATGAGATTGTCAATGATATGTTCTCGGGAAATATTAGACGAGATTTTACGACTTCAATTTTTGAAGATTATATAGATGAGATTCACAATCCCAAAAGCATTTTAAACAAATTGTCAAGATTAGCCCAAGATGGTGACAAGACAGCAAAAGAGTATGAAGTTATCTTTCGAGAGACGATTAATGATTTTATTGAGGGTTTTGATTTAATCAAAGATAAAAAAAGCAATGAATATTTCTTTAAGTGTGCTGAGGGGAATCACTTTAGACTTGAAAATCTAAGCGAAGGGTATCGCAATAGCGTTTTGTTGATAGGTGATATATTTGTTAAAGTGATAGGTGTCGGAAAGAAACCCGATACAATTGAGGGGGTTATCCTTATAGATGAATTTGACAGACACCTTCACCCCAAATGGCAAAGCAACTTAGTAACCAAGCTCACAACTATTTTTCCAAAGATTCAATTTATTTTGACGACGCATAATCCGATGTCGGTAATGGATAGAAAAGCAGATGAAGTTACCGTGCTAAAAGAGACAAATGGAAAGATAGAAGCCCCCAAAGAAGATATAGGTACACAACAAATTGATATTGGTGCAGTTTTGCTTAGGTACTTTGGGGTAGAGTCGCTTGTGGGCAAAACAATGCAAGATAAAATTGATGAGATTACAAGACTAAAGCTCAAGGGAGTTCACACAGATGCTGAGTGGGAAAAGCTTGAGGAGCTTGAAGAATATTTTGAATATACCCCCGCACGAAATTTTATCTATGATCGTGCCTATTTTAACTTTTTGATATTTTTAAAACACAATAAAAATATAGATTTCAAAAACTACGAAAAGATGACCGATAAGGAGATGGTAAAGCTACTAGATGAGTATAAGGATTTGTTTTGATTGATATGCGTGGTATTGACCAATACAAAGAGTATTTGGAAGCTAAAGAGAAGTTTAAAAAGAGTTTTTCCGACACCAAAGAGTGCCATGAGGTAGATGAGTGCCAATGGACAATTTTTAAAAGTGCATTTATGGAATTTACGAGCTACAACTGCCCAATGTGTGAAAAGAATATCGACCAATACGATGATATAGACCATATTCGCCCTAAGTCCGAATATAAATTGTTGCAATGTTGTTGCGACAACTATATAATGCTGTGTGCTTCTTGCAATCGAAGCTATAAGCGTTCTAGTTTTCCACTGGAAGATGATGAGCTAGAAGCAGAGGAGATGATTAGTCTTGATAATGAAAATCCATTACTGATAAACCCTCGTAAAGATGATATATTTGAATATTTTGAGTTACTTTTTGTTGAACGGTCACAAGGTATATATTTATTGGAGTTGCAACCCAAAGAGAATTTAGATGAAGCTAAAAGAAAAAAAGCAAAAACAACGATAGAAACTTATGGTATTGGAGATTGCACAAAAGTACAAAGCGATAAATGTCGAATCAATATTTTGAAACACCATTATAATGACTTTATAGAATTGGCTGAAGCGATGGAAAAAGGTCAAGAGGATTTTGATAAAGAATTGAATAGCCGAAAGATGAGAGAGAAACGCAAAAATGGCTTTGTAGAGTTCATCAAAAAAGGTCAATTTAAAATTGCAATTTGATAAAAAAGTGCGATAGGATTAAAACAAATAAAAGCCCCCAAAATAAAAGGGGAGGGGGGTATTTTGGGGGTGGAGATTAGTTTACGGTTACTTCTA
>DYMA01000107.1 GCA_020721815.1 Sulfurovum sp.
TTTTTATTTTAAGGTTTTTGGGGTAGAGGGGGGTGAGTGGTTACATGTTTTTTAATGCTCTTTATTTTTGAAAAAGAGTACTTGCTCGTTCTCATCGTCCGAGTTTGTGAAATAATTGTCACAAAAGTGCCTCGATAAGCTGGGGCATGAACGGTTTTATGTTATCCGTTTACCCTGAGCCTAGTCGAAGCAATTTTTGGCAGTTGTTTTATGTTCTGGGGAGTGCGGAATGTGTTTGTGTTTTACCACCACAAAACTTCGATATTGTAATAAGCTTCTCTATTATCTGGATTGATTTCAAGAGCTTTTTGGAAGGCTTCTATTGCTTTGGGGTACTCTTTTTTATAGACATACGCTATACCTAAATTATTATAATACTCATCACTGGCATCTATCTCAATGGCTTTTAAAAATAACTCTACGGCTTTGTCGTAATCTTGTTTGTTGGTATATAAAACGCCTTGTTCGTTTAATAGTCTATCATTTTCACTCATCCTATAAAGCCTATGGTTTGATTTGAGTTGTAATTTGAGCTAGTGTAAGCACGTATTGGGAGTTGATGGCTGATTTATACGCCCTCAAACGCAGTTTGGAGGCGTAGAGGAGAGGGTTATGCTTGGGGTTTATTCTCCTCTTTTTTTATATCTTTACCCAAAAGATCGCACTGTTTTGTGAAATAACAAGCTGGGCAAAAGTTGATAAGTCCCGCCACCAATGGAAGAATACCGATATACAAAAACTTAATCCCCGTCACCACAGCTCCCAAAATCAAAGCCAAACCTAAAACTATTCTAAATGGAGAACAAAATTTTCTCATCTTAATTGTATTTATTGTCACTATTCACACCTTTAAAGAATTTTCACAAATGTATCATAAATATACTTATAAATATGATAAAATTTGACTATCATAATGTAATCAAGGGAGATTTATATGTCAAAAAGAGTATTGATAATCGGTGCGGGTGGCGTGAGCAATGTAGTGGTGCATAAGTGTGCTATGAATAGCGAAGTTTTTGGGCATATTACATTGGCGAGTCGTACACTCAGTAAGTGCGAAGCGATTGCCAAAGATGTTAAGGCGTGTTGCGGTGTCGATGTGGATACTCGTAGCGTAAACGCCGATAGCGTAGAGGAGCTTGTGGCTTTGATTGATGATGTTCAACCCGATATTGTTATCAACGTCGCTTTGCCTTATCAGGATTTGGCGATTATGGATGCGTGTATCGCTACCAAAGTCGATTATCTTGATACTGCCAACTACGAACACCCTAGTCTTGCGAAGTTTGAATACAAACTCCAATGGGAGAGAGATGCGGCGTTTAAGGAAGCAGGTATTATGGGGCTACTAGGCAGTGGATTTGACCCAGGGGCTACCAATATCTTTTGTGCTTACGCTCAAAAGCACTACTTTGATGAGATTCATACCATTGATATTTTAGATTGCAACGCAGGAGACCACGGCTACCCCTTTGCAACCAATTTCAATCCCGAAATCAACCTTAGAGAGGTGAGTGCAAACGGGCGATATTGGGAGAATGGAGAGTGGATAGAGACAAAGCCTATGGAGATTATGCAAGTGTGGGACTATCCTGAGGTAGGACCAAAAGATAGCTATTTGCTCTACCATGAGGAGCTAGAGAGTTTGGTTAAACACATCAAAGGATTGCAACGCATTCGCTTTTTTATGACCTTTGGAGCGAGTTATCTCAAGCACATGGAGGTTTTGGAAAATGTGGGAATGCTGGGTATCGAACCCGTTGAGCATCAAGGGCAACGCATTATCCCCATTGAGTTTCTCAAAACTCTTCTACCAGACCCCGCCTCACTAGGACCACGAACCAAAGGCAAAACCAATATCGGAATCGTAGCGGAGGGTATCAAGGACGGTGCAAAGAAAAAAATCTACATCTATCAAGTCAAAGACCACGAAGAGTGCTACGCCGAAGTCAAATCGCAAGGGGTATCTTACACCACAGGCGTTCCTGCGATGATTGGAGCTAAATTGATGCTAGAGGGTATTTGGAAAAAAGAGGGTGTTTGGAATATGGAACAACTCGACCCCGATCCCTTCATGGAAGAACTCAACAAGCAAGGGCTTCCATGGCAAATCATAGAGTTGGAAGCATAGATATTTGAGATTGTGAAATACCCAAAACTCGGCTAAAGCCGAGGTTGGCTTATTGGCTTTTATGGGACTAAAGTCCCACTTCCGATAGAATAGATTGCTTCGTGTCTCGCAATGACAGGTCTAATCCTCATCCTCTTCAAAACGCTCTCCACGCTTACGAGCGACAATATCAAGCGGTACACCCTCAAAATCAAAATTTTCTCGCAAAAAATTGGCAAGGTAGCGAAAGTAGCTAAAGTGAATCCCATCGGGACGATTGGAAATAAGGGCAATTTTGGGCGGTTTGGTTTGGTATTGCGTAGCAAATTTGATCTTCACCACCGCTCCGTTGTGTGAGGGGATATGGTGACGACTCATAGCGATTTTAAGTACCTCATTGAGCTTGGAGGTAGGGATACGTTGTTTGTATCGCTCATAGATTTTGACTACTTCATCGAGAATCTTATGGACTCTTTGACCGCTTTTGGCTGAGATGGTGATAATGGGAGCATAATGAAGAAACTTCAAGGCGTAGCGGGTATCTTCAAGTGCCTCTTCGTAGGTTTTATCGCCTCGAATATCCCATTTGTTGAGTACAATCAAACACGCCAATCGGTGCTTGTCGATAAGTCCCGCTACTCGTTCATCAAGCTCACTCACTCCAACCGTAGCATCAATGACTAGCAAAACAATATTGGCAGCTTCAAGCAGTTTGGTCGTACGTCCCAGTGCAAACTTCTCTATCCCCAAAATCTTACTGCGGCGACGAATACCAGCGGTATCGATAAAGGTAATCTTGTAGTCGTCGTACTCAATCGTCTCATCGATAGGATCAATCGTAGTGCCCGCCACATCGCTCACCACCACACGCTCCTCTTTGAGCAAAGCATTAAGCAAAGAGCTTTTGCCTGTATTAACGCGCCCAATAATGGCTACTTTGACCTCTTTATCCTCTTCTTGGGCAATTGGCTCTTCAAGTTGGCTATCAAAAATATCCTCAAGCGTTAATTCATCTTCGTGAAGCGTCACACTCTCCTCTTTGGGGGGAATGTACTTCTCTAGCCAATGGTAAAAGGCGTTCATTTTGCGATTGTGGCTTACCGAAATAGGAAAAATGCTTTGCGCACCAAACTCCAAAAAGTCCCAAAAACGGCTCTCTTCCTCTTTGTCGTTATCGACTTTATTGACAATTAATGTAATGGGCTTTTTTTGGGCTTGGAGTTGATAAAAGAGTGCCTTATCTTCATCGTGGGGCAAGTTTTTGCCATCGACCATATAGAGGATAATATCGGCACTTTGGGCGGCTTTGAGGCTTTGGACTTTGACAATCGAAAAAAGCTCACTGCTATCATCAATCCCACCTGTATCAATCACTTCAAACTCTCGATTTTCCGAGATGGTCACAAGGCGTTTTTTAATATCTCGTGTTGTACCGCTCACATCGGAGGTAATGGCATCCCTAGCCCTTGCAAGACGGTTAAAAAGAGAGCTTTTGCCCACATTAGGACGACCCAGTATGGCTACTTTTTTCATTTAATCATCTTTTCAAACTCTTCAAAAAAGCGACTGTTTTGAACGGGTGTTCCGATGGTAATACGCAAGGCATTCATGGCATAAGAGGCTAAGTTTCGCACAATAACGCCTTTGCGTAGCAACGTATCGGCAATCTCCGTAGAGTCCATGGTGTCGGGGAAGAGATAGGTGATAAAGTTGGTATAGCTCTCGATATACTCAAAACCATGCGCATGTGCAAAGGCTTCGTAGCGTTTAATCTCTTGTTGGTGCAAAGCAATCGAATCGCAAACAAACGCCTCATCTTTGAGTGCCTCAATGGCAGCTACAAGCGAAAGGGTTGTGATATTGAAAGGAGGACGCATTTTGTGCAAGGCTTTGATGATAGCTTCATTGGCAATCCCATACCCTACACGCATACCCCCTAGTCCATACGCCTTGGAAAAAGTTCCCAAATAGATGACATTCTCAAAAGCGATTAAATCTTGAGGAGTGATACGATAGGCTTCATCTTTGGCCGCTGCATACTCCATATAAGCTCCATCGACGACAATCATCGTCTCTTTATCAACGGCGTGAATGATTTTGAATACATTCTCTTTGGTAATGGCATCGCCTGTGGGGTTGTTGGGGGTGCAAATGTAGAGGATTTTGGGCTTATGCTCACGGTAAGCATCGATAAACTCATCGACAATGTGTCGGTAGCTTGGAGTTTTGATAATCTTAGCTCCCATTTGTTTGGCATAGACCTCATACATCGCAAAGGTTACTTGACTCATCAAGACCTTATCGCTAGGTTCAAGCAACGCCCGTGAAATAAGCTCAAGCACCTGATCGCTCCCTGCACCAATAACAATATGGGCAGTTTGTACACCGTATTGGGTAGCCAATGCCTCTTTGAGTTCGTACATGCTATCATCGGGGTATAAAAAAGCCCTATGGGCATTGGCTTTGAGAGCTTCAACGACTTTTGGACTCGTGCCTTTTGGGTTTTCATTGGAGGCGAGTTTGACCACATTGTGTGGAGCTATACCAAACTCTCTTACGACAAGCTCAATGGGCTTACCTGCTTCGTAAATCTTAATATCATCTAATACATTTCTAAATTTCATCATCTGCCTTTGTGTAACTTCCTAAAAATTTAATATCTTCATGCCGTGCTAGGAGCTGCTTTATGTTCTCATCCTCAATATGTCCATCAAAATCGATATAGAACCAATAAGAGAATGCTTTAGAACTAGGAGCAGGACGGCTTTCGATTTTGGTAAGGTTAATCCCCGCCTCATCGAACTCTTGCAAAAAACGCACCAGTGAGCCTTGGGTGTTGGAGAGTCGTGCAAGGATTGAAGTTTTATCGTTTTTTCCCTTAAGATTAAGCGATTTGCTCAAAACAATAAAGCGGGTTTTATTATCGTGCCTATCTTCGATATTGTCATACAAGATAGGCAATCGATTCATCTTGGCCGCAATATGCAAACAAATAGCCGCTGCTTTGGGGTCTTTGGCTGCCAATTGCGCTGCTTTTGCGGTCGATTCTACCGAAATATGTTCAAGGTGCATCAATCCGTGGTTTTCCAAAAACTCACGACACTGCCCAAAGGCTTTGTCTTTGGAATAAATCTTGCGTACTTGTCCGATATTGGCAACTTTGGTAGCAAAAGAGTGGTGGATAGGCATATAGATTTCGGCGACAACATGGAGATTGTACTCCCCTAGCAAATCAAGCGTCTCACCTACCACCCCATCGGTTGAGTTTTCGATAGGCACGACACCGTAGGTAGCACTATCGCTGCTAACGGCTTTAAAAACAGACAAGATAGAGGGATAGGGGTTGTAATCCTTGATAGAACCAAAACGGCTTTGGGCTGCTTGATGGGTAAACGTACCAATGGGACCTAAATAAGCCACTTTTTCATCACGTTCTAAACTTTTGGAGATACCAATAATCTCATAAAAGATTGCTTCAATGTGTTTGCGTAGAAGCAGTCCATTTTGCGATGCACTTAACCTAGCAAGGCGTTCCATAATAGCTTGTTCTCGCTCGGGTCGATAGATAGCTCCCCCATCTTTTCCTTTGAGTTCGCCTACTTGATGGACATACTCCATACGTCTATTGAGTAAAGTGAGTATCTCATTATCGACTTCATCAATATTTTTTCGTAATTTCTCTAGTGTCACGTGTTTGCTCCTTTGATTCTTAAAATAGTACTATAATTTTAACTTTTTTAAGCTTTTTGGATGCAATTTTGTGAGATTGTTTTGGGATTTGACTTACTCCACGACAGAGTAAAAAAAATATCGTATCCGTTCGCCCTGAGCTTGTCGAAGGGTCTTGAGCTTGTCGAAGGGTCTTGAGCTTGATGTACTTCGACAAGCTCAGTACGAACGATAAATTAAATATGTCGTGGAGCGAGGGGATTTGAGAAACCTAGAGGTACTCCTCCTCTAGGCGTATAAGCTCCTCAAAGCTCTCTCTGGCTCGAATAACTCTATCTTTGCCCTCTTCTAAGGCGACTTCGGCACTTTTGTTACGGGTGTTGTAGTTGCTAGACATCGTAAATCCGTAAGCCCCTGCGGAGTGAATAACCAATAGATCATTGGGAGCTAAAGGCGGTAAATAAACCCCTTTGCCAAAAAAATCACCGCTTTCGCATACGGGTCCTACGACGTTGGCGGGTGACTCCTCCCCCACAACCTCAACGGCTTCAATTTTGTGGTAGGCTCCATAGAGACTAGGGCGTATAAGGTCATTCATAGCTCCATCGACAATCACAAAACGGTGCGTTGGATTTTGTTTTTCATACAACACTTTGGTCAAAAAATAGCCACTATTAGCCACAATGTAGCGTCCAGGTTCGCACATAATCGTGACATCTAGCCCTTTGGTGGCTTCTTTGATAGCATTGGCATAGGCTTTGGGGTCGATGGTAATCTCATCGGAGTATTGCACACCTAAGCCTCCGCCAATATCAAAAAACTTAATATCAATATCAATAGCACGCAAAGAGCGTGTCAAATCGGCGACAATGGCACACGCTTCACGAATAGGCTCAAGCTGAGTGAGCTGCGAACCAATATGAAAATGAATCCCGATAGGGTTGAGATGGGGGGAGTTTTTGGCGTAGATATACATCCGTTTTGCCATATCTATCTCTACACCAAACTTGCTCTCATGGAGTCCTGTGGCGATGTAGGGATGGGTTTTGGCATCGATATTGGGATTGACCCTGATAGAGATTCTAGCCTCTTTGTCCAATTGTTTGGCGATAAATTCTACCCGTTTCATCTCGGCTTCGCTTTCGAGATTGATAAAAAGGATTTCACTCTCCAACGCTTCTTGGATTTCGTGGTCTTGTTTGCCCACTCCTGAAAAGATAATCTTGTATCTATCCACACCTGCTTTTAAAGCCCGTCTTACTTCGCCGATACTCACACAATCCGCCCCTGCACCCAAAGAGGCTAGACGTTTGATAACGGAGAGATTGGAGTTGGCTTTGATAGCGTAAGCAATAATGGATTTTTGCCCCTCAAATGCCTCTTTGAGAGAGAGATAACGTGCTTGTAAAGAGTCAAAATCATAGATATAAAGAGGTGTGCCGTATTTGTTGGCTAGGGATTTAAACGCAATGTTCATAACATTTCCTCATTCAATTTTTGGAGCTATTTTATCCTAATATTGCATTGTATTTGATTAGTATGATTATAATACAGCTATAATCACAAAAAATCTAAACGGAGCATTATGAGTTTCAACAGACTAAATCAAGAACAAAAAGTGGCGATTGCCCAAGAATTAGAGCGTATCGCTACAGGGATGGGTGGCAAAAATGCTTTTTTAACGATGATTGAAGCCATCAAGGAGTCCAATGAGTACCCTTTGACCAACAAAAATCAAAATTTTCACTATCTTGATGGTAAGATTGTATGGAATAAAGTCATCTACAAAGCCACCTTTGAAAGACTCTTGAAGCTTATTCGCAACGAAGAGAAAGAGGGCGAAATCTTCAAAGGACTCACACCCAAAGCACACAAAGAGGCACTCAATACGCTCAAAACCCTTAAACTTATCGAAATTACCATCACACCCAAAGAGGGGCAAAAGATAAGTTGCAAAATTATTGAACGTGTGGATGAAAAAGGGGCTACCCTCTCAATTCTTTTTAAAATACTCTTTTTTTACAATATTGAATTTGTCAAAAAGATACTTAATGGTGAGTTTTAGATAAGGCATTTTAGTGGGTTATGGGTTTAGATTGGTTATTATTTTGAATTGCAACTTTGAATCTGTAGTTTGAAACGCCTAATAGCCTCCAAATGTTCGGCTAAAGCCGAACCTACAGCCCTGTAGCCTCGGCTTTAGCCGAGTTTGAAGCATTTATAGCAATGGCAACCAAATCAAGGTTTTTGGTGGAAACTTCCAATGAACGTGCGTAATGTTAGTTAAAAAATAGAAGGAAATATGCAAGAGATAGAGTTTATAAAAGCCGTATTGGCTGAAGATATTGGCAGGGGTGATCTCTTTGCCCGTGTGGTA
>DYMA01000108.1 GCA_020721815.1 Sulfurovum sp.
TTAGAGGTTTTTTACTTTAATTTTGGCTTAGGTGATGGGGTGAGTGGTTACGAATTTTAACAAAATGTTATGCTTTGATTTTTACAATAAGAGAAAAAATGATTCGCATCATTAGTGCAAGACGTTGCAGAAAAGATGAGGAAAAAAGGATTAGCGATGATTAATATGAGTGCCAAAGAGTTTGATGCTCGATTTGATGAGGGCGAGGATTTGGATAGTTTGGTTCATAAGAGTGAGAAGATTACCATCGAACAACTTCATGCAATGGTTGCCCCAAATAAGCAAGTCAATCATCGGGTAACGCTTCATCTTAGCAGTGCCATTAACGATAGACTTCAAGCCAAATCCAAAGAGCTAAATATAACAACGCATGATTTAATTAAGGTAATTTTAGCTCAAAAGTTGGGTGTATTATAAGACCCAACTACTCTTTCAAATCCCTCTCGTACCCTTCGATAAGTTGATAGATGCCAATAAGTACTCCAAAAATTATCATGGTTGAGAAGATACAGTAGGTGGCTTGTTGATTGAAATCGACTTCAAGGGAGGCGATTTTGATAATAATAGCTATCCAAAGAGCTACCAATAGAGTTGTTACGATTCGTTTTATCCATTGGAGTAGATTTTTTTTGGTTTGGGTATCCATCTTTTCATTTTATCCTATTTTGGTATAATCATCTAAATTTATCACATATAGGCTTTATAAATGCAAAAATTTGAAAAATATCTACAAGAAAACCTGCCCAAAATCCAAACCTTTCATCCCATCTACGAAGATGCTTTGGGGATGATGTTGGTTGCAGGTGGTAAACGCTTTCGCCCTATGCTTTTGCTAAGTGTCGTGGATGCTTATGAGCCGCTTTTGTATGATGCCTCAATGCGTGTTGCTTTGGGGGTTGAGATGTTTCATACCTACTCACTCATACACGATGATTTGCCCTCCATGGATGATGCCTCGTTGCGTCGAGGTTTTGAAACCATTCACAAAAAATACGATGAGACGACGGCTATACTTGCAGGAGATGCACTCAACAGTGATGCTTTTTACGCTATTGCAACAGCCTCTTTGCGTGATGATGTCAAAATCAAACTCATTAAGATACTAGGGCAAAACGGCGGAAGTGGCGGGATGGTACTGGGTCAAGCCATTGATTGCTATTTTGAAAACACTTCCTTAACCATCGAACAACTTAAAGCGCTTCATATCAACAAAACCGCCAAACTCATTGCCGCTTCTTTGCTTATGGGGGCGGTGATTGTCGATTTGGACAAAAAGATGCAAGATAGGCTTTATCAATTTGGACTTGATATGGGGCTACTGTTTCAGATTCAAGATGATATTATCGATGCCACCCAAAGCGAACAAGAGGCAGGTAAAACCACAGGCAACGATGGCAACAAAAACAGTTTTGTCAATCTTTTGGGACTGCAAGTCTCGATAAGCAAGGCGGATGGTTTGGCGACTCGACTCCAAAAAGAGCTAACAATCTTTGAAAAACCCCTCCGAGAGGCATTGGAAAGCGTGATAAATCCCTACCTCTTTCGCCACAAAAGCAAATAAACTTACAGTACGCAACCCCCATGTTACGCACTTTGATCGGAAGTGGGACTTTAGTCCTACAAAAAGCCAAGATTTGGTTGTTATTGCCATCAAGTCAATAAGTGGGACTGAAATGCCATTCCAAAATGCCATTCCGTCTGTATATTTTACAAGTAGAGCGCAGGTGCATAACATCGGTTTTAAAATTTGCGAAAGTTAGGAGGGGGGGGTGAGTTGAGTGCTTTTTTGGGAAGCTTGAGCTTTTATCCCAAAAAAGAGTGGTTTTGGTAGGTTCTTAAGAGCGTTGGAAGTGAAAACGACTAAAGTGCTTGAACATTTTTGGCTTGTTTGCCTTTTGGGCTATCACCAATCTCAAAGCTTACTTTTTGACCATCTTCAAGTGAGACTCTTCCGTAACTTGTATTTTGAATATCGCTATAGTGTACAAAGAGATCTTTGCTTCCATCTTCCAATTGGATAAATCCAAAACCTTTTTCGCTGTTAAACCATTTGACGGTGTCGTTGTGTGTATCTGCCAATGCAAATCCTTTTGAGTTTGTGTTTGTTGTTAAAGTGTCATAGGGAGTTTGTGTATATGAGGTAAATGCAGTATTAATTCGTTATTATCAATAAAAGTAAACCAAAAATAGATGAAACTCTAAATCATCTTTAAGTCAAATATTGTACCCTAATAAAACAATAAAAGCAAGAAAAAAACAAACATCTCTAAAAAAAGTATAAAATATTAGCTCCAATTGAGCAGTATCAATCTTTTTTAGGTTTTTCATTTTGCCCTTATCGCTTTGGATAAGAGCAAACGGATTGTTTTAGGCGTGGTAATTGGGCGACTCCTTGGTAATGGTAACATCGTGGACGTGCGACTCTTTGAGTCCTGCTGCAGTAATCTCTACAAATTCGGCCCTCTTCCACAGTGTAGCAATATCTTGACTGCCGCAATACCCCATAGAACTTCGTAGCCCCCCTATCATTTGATGCACTATCTCTTCGATTTTACCTCGATAAGGAACACGCCCCTCAATCCCCTCGGGTACGAGCTTATCGGCTGCCGTTCCCTCTTGGAAATAGCGGTCATTACTCCCTTTGGTCATTGCCCCAATGCTTCCCATTCCACGGTAGCTTTTGAATTTTCTACCGTTGAAGATAATGGTTTCGCCTGGTGCTTCATAGGTCCCTGCCAACGCCGAACCGAGCATCACACTACTCGCACCTACTGCAAGGGCTTTGGCAATGTCGCCTGAATATTTGATTCCCCCATCGGCTATTACGGGTACATTTTCAAGATTGGCCACTTGTGCCACTTCATCAATAGCGGAAATTTGAGGCACACCCACACCTGCAACAATGCGAGTAGTACAGATGCTTCCAGGTCCAATGCCAACTTTGAGCGCATCGGCTCCTGTGGCTATAAGGTCTCGTGCGGCTGAACCTGTAGCAATATTTCCTGCAATGACATCAATATCAAGGGTCTCTTTAATCTCTCGGAGGGTATCAATAATGCCTTGTGAGTGTCCATGGGCAGAGTCTAGTACCAATACATCCGCCCCTGCTTCAACCAACGCCCTAGCACGTTCAAACTGCCCCACACCTATTGCAGCGCCTACACGCAACCTTCCAAAGCTATCTTTGTTGGCATCGGGAAATTGGATTTTGCGTTCAATATCTTTGATGGTAATAAGTCCTTGCAAAATATCGTTTTCATCGACGATGGGAAGTTTTTCTATTTTGTGTTGGTGCAAGATTTTGGCGGCATCTTCGAGTGTAATACCTGGTTTGCTTGTCACAAGGGGCATTTTGGTCATCATCTCTTCAACACGCTTGGAGGTATCGGTTATAAATTTCATATCACGGTTGGTAATGATACCTATAAGTTTGCGATTTTCATCCACGACGGGTACGCCTGAAATCTTATACTCGCCCATCAAAGCGTCTGCGGTTGCGATGGTAGCATCAGGAGAGATATAGATAGGGTCAATGATGATACCGCTTTCGGACTTTTTGACTTTTTTGATTTGGTTTACTTGCGATTCAATGTCCATGTTTTTGTGAATAATGCCTATTCCCCCCAATCGTGCCAAAGCAATAGCGGCTTTGTACTCCGTGACGGTATCCATTGCTGCTGATACGATAGGGATGTTGAGTGTGACACGTTTGGTTAAGTGACTTTTGACCGATACCTCTTTGGGTAGTACAGTAGAGTGCTGGGGGACAAGTAGTACATCTTCAAAGGTTAAAGCTTTTTTCTTGATTCTCATATTCTAATCTCTCCTAATAGTTTGGTAATTGATAAAATTTTGACATTATAGCCAAATCGTTAATACAGACAACTGAGAGGCATAAAATAGGAAAGTAAAAGAGTGGGCATCCAAAAAACCCTATTGTGTGCGACACAGCCGCACATAAAGCAAAAAGAGCTAAACCGCACCCATAATCTGTTTGGAGCTTTCGCCAATCATAGCGCACATCTCATCGTAGGTTTTGGACTCCTCTTTGAGGTCGCACCCTAGTAGCTCTTCGTAGAGTGTTTCAATCTTCTCATCGGCAGAGAGCTTTTTCATATCGCCCTTATCAAGGTCTGCTAGTTCGATTAGCTCATTCCAAACCGAACTCTCATCAAGCATATAGGCACTAAAGCCAATACCCTCATACTCAAACGTCCCATTGCCCTCCAAATCGGTCACAAAAAGCAAATAGAGTCCATCTTGCGACAAAAAGGATTTGTACTTCTCAAACATCGGTGCAAAGTGATGAAAGCTCTCCAATTCGCACGCAAAAAATTTAATACTCTCCTCATCGGATATTAGTATCACCTGTTTGGCTTGAATTTTGGGAGGGAGTTTACGGTCGGGCGAGAGTGCTTTGCCCTCTTCGACAATCAACGCTCCCCTATAACCGCTTAAGCCACCGCTAAGCTCTCCATTAAACGAGGGTTGCCATGCTAACTCATGGCTTTTGATATACTCTAGTGCTTTTGACATCTTTGTATCCTTACAAGAAATTTTAAGATTTGCAATGCAATTATCATTCCGCCTTACTCCACGACATATTCAGTTTGCCGTTCGTACTGAGCCTGTCGAAGTACATCAAGCTCAAAACCCTTCGACCCTTCGACTCTTCGACAAGCTCAGAGCTCAGGGCGAACGGATACGATATTTTTTAAAAATTGTAAAGTCTTACTCCACGACATATTCAGTTTGCCGTTCGTACTGAGCCTGTCGAAGTACATCAAGCTCAAAACCCTTCGACCCTTCGACAAGCTCAGGGTGAACGGATACGATACTTTTTACTCTCTTAAACCTCCCACTGTAGAGCTTTGCGAAGCAAAATGACACAATAATTTTCCGTGACTACACTAAAATAGGGGGTTTTGTTTGACTTGCACACCTTTTATCGGACTTTAGACCCACAAAAAGCCAAAATTTGGTTATCATTACTATCGAAGCTAATAAGTGTGACTAAAGTCCCACTTCCGATTTTACGAATAATGATGCGATAGATTAAGGAGAGTATAGTTGCAAAGCTACCAAATAGATATTCAAGGCACGGTTCAAGGGGTGGGGTTTCGTCCTTTTGTCTATGCTTTGGCGATGCGTTTTGGCGTTTATGGAGAGGTTTGGAATGACTCTAAAGGGGTAAGCATTAGGCTTGATACCACAATAGAGCTACTGAAAGATTTTATAGCCCAAATAGAGTCCCAAAAGCCCCCATTGGCTCATATTGATGCTATCGATTTCTATACTATCGAGCCTCAAAACTATGCGAAGTTTTCTATTATCCAAAGCCAAATGCAAAACGATACCTTTGCCCTTATGCCCCCTGATGTTGCGATTTGCGATGCGTGTGAAGCGGAGCTTTTTGAGTCCTCCAATCGTCGCTACGGCTATCCCTTTATCACCTGTACCCATTGCGGTGTACGCTACACGATTATCAAACAACTCCCTTATGATAGAGCCAATACCTCCATGGGGGCTTTTGCGATGTGTACAACGTGCCACGAGGAGTACACCAATCCTCTCAATCGTCGCTACCATGCCCAGCCTATTGGGTGCTTTGAGTGCGGGCCAACGCTGGAATTACGAGACAAAAGTGAAGCCTTAAGCCTTGCTCAAAGCCAAATCATTGATAGAGTAGCGCACATTATTCAAGAGGGAAAAATTGTAGCCATTAAGGGAGTAGGAGGGTATCATTTGGTATGCGATGCCTCCAACCATGAAGCGGTACAAACCCTACGTAAACGTAAAAACCGCCCCCATAAACCTTTGGCTATTATGGTGAGAGATACTCAAATGGCAAAACAAATCGCACACATTTCGCCCCAAGAAGAGAAGCTACTCACATCCAAAGAACGCCCCATTGTGCTACTCCACAAACTTAACACTCAACACTTAACACTTAGCACTCTCGTTGCTCCCGATGTCGATACGATAGGGATATTTCTCCCTTATACTCCTTTGCATCTGCTTTTACTCAAAGCCCTCAATCGCCCCATCGTAGCCACCAGTGCCAATGTGAGCGATGAACCACTCGCACGCAACTTTGAAGAGGTGATGAAGTTAAGTGATATTTGGGATTATTGCCTCGACCACGATAGAGAGATTGTCAATGGTTGCGATGATAGCGTGGTGATGATTGTTCAAGAGAGCGTTTTGTTTGTGCGTCGTGCTAGAGGCTATGCACCTCAAGCCATTACGTTGCCCTTTAGGCTTAGTCAAAAGGTTTTGGCATTGGGTGCCAATCAAAAATCAACCATTGCCATCGCCTTTGAAAACAAAGCAATCCTCTCGCCTCATATAGGGGATTTGCATACGATTGATTCTATCGCCTATTACCGCCAACACATTGAGCATTTACGCCAAATCTATAATTTCCAAGAAGATAGAGTCGTACACGACAAACACCCCCACTACGAATCAACCAAGTACGCCAAAACACTGAACGCTGAACACTTAACACTTAGCACTATCCAACACCATGTCGCCCATATTCAAGCGGTGCGTTTGGAATACGGCATAAGAGACAAGGTTTTGGGTATCGCCTTTGATGGTACGGGATACGGCGATGATGGCAATATGTGGGGAGGGGAGTTTATCGTTTGCGATGATAATAGCTATGAAAGGGTGGCTCATTTGGACTATTTTAAGCTTTTGGGGGGCGAAAAAGCGATTAAAGAACCACGTAGGGTAGCCCTCTCACTGCTCTTTGAGTGCTACGGAGTGAAGGCATTGGATATGGATAACCCAACCACTCGTGCCTTCTCCTCCTCAGAACTACGACTCTACTACCGTATGTGGTACAACGGCTTAAATGCTCCGCTTACCTCCTCTATGGGTCGTCTCTTTGATGGAGTAGCCTCTCTAAGCGGTATTATTCAAACCCTTAGCTATGAGGGGCAAAGCGGGGCGATGATGGAGCGCTATTATGACTCCACTATTCAATCGTGCTATTTGTGGAATGTAAAAGATGGAAAAATCGATAGTAAGCCCATGATTAAGATGATGCCTACCCAACCCAACCCTACCGTGATGATTTCAAAGTTTTTTAATACATTGGTAAATATTGTGGAACAGATTGCTATGTGCTACCCCTACCCTGTCGTTTTGGGAGGTGGAGTCTTTCAAAATAGGGTTTTGGTGGAGTTGTTGTTGCACAAAATGGGCAAAAGAGTCTTGCTTCCCCAAAAACTACCCCCCAACGACGGTGCTATTGCACTGGGACAAATCATGCAAGGATACAGAGTATGAACTGCATTGTATTACCCAAAAATGCCACAAGCATTAGCAACAAAGCACAAATAAAGCATATCAAAGAGGTACTCAATGCCAAAGTAGGGGATAGCCTAACCATTGGTGAGATGGGTGGTAATATCGGCAAGGCTACTATTAGCCAAATGAACAATAATGAAATACTCCTTAGAGATAGTATCCTAGATATTGAGCCACCTCCCAAACTTGATCTGACCGTTATTCTTGCTCTGCCTCGTCCAAAGGTGCTGCGTAGATTGATTATGGATATGACCTCTCTTGGTGTCAATAGAGTCATTATCATCAATAGTTACCGCACCCAAAAAAGCTATTGGCAAAGCCCACTGTTAGAACGCATTGATGAGTTTGTTTTTGAGGGCTTACAACAAGCAATCGATACCGTGCCACTAGAAGTTGAGCTTAAAAAACGCTTTAAACCCTTTGTCGAAGATGAGTTTCCTACCTTGCTAAAAGAGCAAGGCAACGCAGTGATTGCGCATCCCTATGCTTCACAATCGTGGAAAAGCTATCTTGATAGAGAGACAACTGTACCAAAAATCCTCTGTATCGGAGCAGAAGGGGGCTGGATAGAGTACGAAGTAGATTTGCTCTCTCAGCAAGGCTGCACCGCCGTGAGTTTAGGGCAAAGAATCCTACGAACCGAAACGGTGGTCAATGTGTTGCTTGGCGAGTGGTTCAATCAGCGGAAGTGACACTTTAGTGTCACAAAGACAACACGATAAATCATTTTGTTGAGGTTTACCCTGAGCTCTGAGCTTGTCGAAGAGTCGAAGGGTTTATTATTTCACACTCTCGGGAGAGG
>DYMA01000109.1 GCA_020721815.1 Sulfurovum sp.
CTGGGGGCTTTAAGTGCTTTAAGCTATCTTTAATTTGGGAAGATTCGTTTCAATTTTGGAGAGGATGGGATAAGCCGTGGATACGGTGGACTAAGCAGACTCTATACCACATCGATGATAACAAGCGGCAAAAACCAAGGCAATCCTTTCGCCAAATCGCTCAAAATCCACTACACCTACGACTCCGCAACCCGCAAAAATGGCTATTCAAGCACGTTGCATCTCACGCAAGTAACGCACGACAATCCCGCTTTCAACGATATAAACGCTATCTATATTGATCATAAGTTCCACTTTCGCCCCAGAGAGTATCTCTATGTGCGATTTGAAAAGCAGTGGATAGAGAATGCTGCGGATAAAACCTATTTTCGCATTATCAGTGCTTATGAGTTTTAGGATTGAGCGACTTTTTTTGAGATTTTTTAAAAAGATATTGATTAAGAAGTAGAAAACTCATTTTGTTAAAAAATATCACAATTACTTGATGCATTTGGTTCAAAAATAGTGTATAATTCCAAATCTTATAAAAGGAGAAAAATATGAAAAAAGATATCGTTTTCGTCGCACTTTTCGTTGCTACACTTGCGTTTGCTGAAACAGCAACTGCTGAAACAAATACAACTGAAGCCAATACTACAGTTGCAGAGTAATTTATCTGTAGAGTAGCTTTGGCTGCTCTACACCCCATCCATCCAACTCCTTTTTAACACTTTTTATTTTTACTATCTGACCTTACGCACTTTCACTTTATTTGTCAAATATGCCGATGCAATGGCATTTCGGAGGTGGGACTTCAGACCCGTTTATTAGCTTCGATCTCACTCCACGACATATTCAATTTATCGTTCGCCCTGAGCCAGTCGTTGGGTGTTAAATGTGGTTCGACAAGCTCACCACGAACGAAGGTGTTAAATGTGGTTCGACAAGCTCACCACGAACGCAAAGCCAGCTGTGGAAATTTAGCCCCTTCTCCCTACAACGTGCGGTTCATCATCATCGTTTGAATCTTCATCCTCCTCATACTCTTCATCTTCGTATTCGTAATCATCTTCGGTTACGCCCCACGCATCCATGAGTTTTTCAATGATACGACTCTCTTTGTTGGAAAGTTCATCGACCATCGCTACCTCTTCGATTTGAGCAATAAGATTGACCAAAAAATCATGCGAGAAGTATTGCCCAAAGAGTTCTATAGTCTCCTCTATCAACTCTTTGTTATCAACATCTTGCATGGCAAATTTTAGTACTTTTGAAGATTTCAAATTGGAGTCAATTTTGACCAAAATATCATCCATATACTCACCCAAGCTCTCATACTCCTCATCGCTCACCTCACCATCGGCATAAGAGGCGTACAAAAAGAGCAAGGCAATGCGATACTCCAATAGATAATCGCCCATATCATCTATCATAGCCTCATAATCCTCTTGAGTCATTTGGGAAAGCTCCGTATCGTAATCACCCACAACCGACTCCTCATCGTCGTACCAATAGCTATCGGTATCCAAATCGACATTATTGAGCTGTTTGATAATCCACGAATCGTCGCAATTGTGATCTTCGCCTATCAAATAGTCATAGGGCATATAGCAATACCCCTTATCGCCCCAATCTTTGCCCCACGAGTTTCGTACAATAAAGCATCTATCTTTGTCGCTATACCCTACCGCCAACATCGCATGAACGCCGTGTGAACCACGACTTGACTCTTTGGGTGTGGGCATAGGCACAACGCCTTTTTTGCTCTGCTTCTCAAAGGATTGATAGAGTTGAACGGCAAATACAATAGGGTTGCCATTGGCTAAACAACTTTTCCATGTCGATAGATCGGTTTGGACAAATTGGGTATCTTCAACCAAAAAGTTTACCCCCTCATCGTACGCCTCTTGATGGGGTTCTTCGTTGATGTTGTCTAAATTAAAAGGATAGGATGCCTCCGCACACGCACCGTACTCTTTGAGTCCCTCGATAGCTTTTTGGATATAGCTACCATCATCCTCTATCTCTTCTTCATCGTCTGTATCCAAATAGCGTGCGTTGTAGTAGATAAACATACGGCTTACATCGTAATCTTTTTCAAGATGTTGTTTGGCTAGATACTCATAAGCACCTGCAACAGCGTGTGCTACGCAACTGTTGGTTTGGTCTTGATCTTCAATAGGTGTGAGGAGTTTACGTAAATCCACTTTGGGTGGAAGTTTTTGATTTGCATTGTTGTTGGTATATTTTTTAGCGTTGGCACTGGGTTTTTGGTATTTGTACCCTACTAAACTGTATTGTGAACCATCGGCTCTTTGAAACATTTTTCCCATTTGTTATTCTCCTTTTGTTGAGTTTTTGGTTGTAGCTTTTGGATTGATATCGGGATTGAATTTCCAAATCGTCACAATAGGTACCACAAAGCCTACAATAATCACCACCCACATCAGCATTCCCAGTTGCGAGTAGTCAGCTGGGGTGATAATGACACCGTTTTGTTTGATTTCACGCGTGACGACAAAGATCTCATTGAGGTATTTGGTGAGTAGCTTCGCTGTGCCTAGAGCGATATTCATAAAACTTGCCATCAAAGCAAACCACGTCGCTTTTTTGCCATCAGGAGCGTAGATAGCGACAAGAGTGAGCATAATGACTCCTGCAATGTAATCAAAAGGGGAGGCTAGGGCGGTATCGATAAGGGCTACCGTTTTGGCATCAATGCCTAGCAACGTGTGAAGCTCATAATACATCCCAAGCAGCGGAAAGAAGAGAACGGTATTGACAATCGTCATAGCAATAAGCACTCCTGAGATAGACTTATCGACGATAAATTTACCGCTTAGCCACATTCCTATAATCCCAAGCGTCGCTCCAATTTGAGCCAAAATGGCAAAAAATGCCTCATCAAAGCCTAGTGCATCCATCTCCCACCACTGCAAAGAGGGCCCCACTGAGGGCATAGCACGGTAAACAAAAATCACAATCATCGCCATTTTGATATGATGAACGGTTTGGGCATCAAGGTCGCCTACTACCTCTTTGAGCATGTACAAAACAATCATCAACGAGACGACAAAGATAATCTCCTGAGAGTAAGGCACTTTCAAAAGCCCCATAGCGATGATAAAAAAAGCAAACCCAATCCCACCAAAGAATATTTTTTTATTGAGAGGTGATGTGGGGACGGGGTTGAGCTGCACCAGACTTACGCCAATGATGGAGAGAATGGGGATAAACAATGAGAGCAAAAAGACTTTTTCATAGCTATAGATACTAGCCAACCACCCTCCCAATCCCGATACCGCAAACCCTGCCATAGCCAAAGAGAGCCGTGCCAAAACTTGAATCGTAGCGAGTTCTTTTTTGCGTTCGTATTCGCTTTGGTTGGGGTTAGTTACCTCAGTGGACATGGTGTCAGCTACCACATCTTGCAAGACTATGCCAACGGTCATGACTATCATTGCCATCATGTAGAGTCCATCTTTGTCATAAGCTTGAAAGAACGCATAATCTCCCGCAATAGCGGCTATCATTAAAGTGCCTAGCGTCATAAGCAACGCCCCGATATAGACATAGATTTTACGGTTTGATCCCAAAAGGCTCACCGAATCAACTATTTGCCCAAATATCATCTTGATACTCCACGGAATCATAAGCCAAAAACTTAGCTCCATATACTCCACAGCACTCAATGCCAACTCTTTTTTGACCAAAAAGCTATCGGCAATTGCGGTAAATGCCGTCGCTCCGTAGGCAAAATAGATCATCAAAAGCGGGACATAGCGTAGCCTCATGGCTTGAAAGGGCATAATCACTGCCTCAAAGAGGGAGCGGGGGAGGGTTTTAGGTTTCATGGTTTCTCACTGTTGGATAGGGTATGTTGCAAAGAGGCTAAACATCAAAAAGGGTATATTCCTCTTTGATATTTTTGAGTATGCTCTTGTCAAGTGTATAGACAAAAGCGTAGTTGAAGTGGGTATTTTTGAGTATCTCAATCGCCTCTTTGGAGTATTTGAACCAGTGCGGATTGTCGTAAAATTCCGCTATTTTGGTGTTGGGAGGTGTGAGTACGATGCTTTTGATCCATTGTCCGTTGTATTTGATATACTCCCTAGCTTGAATAATATCATGAATGTTATCGACAAAAATAATCACCTGATCGCTGTTTTTGGGGTGCGTTTTGGTGAGGTCACGATCAATAAAGATAGGCGTAAAGTGTTTGGTGTATTTGATTTTGTCAATGGCATAGGGCAACTCAAAGGCTTGGCAAAAAGCTACGACTTTGGTCAATGTCTCAAAATGAAACGGAGCAAACTCTTTTTCTTGATAGATAAACTTTTCTACTTTAAAGGTCGATTTAAAAAGCGTACCGCCCATTGTGTAGCCATCGACTTGATTGGAGAGTCTCTTGATATCGGGTTGGATTTTTTGCATCATGTCAATTTGGCTGCCTACATAGAGTCGCCCTTCGCTATTGACAATCTGTTCAAACGCCTTTTTCCAATTATCGCTTAATAGTACGATGTTGCTTTTTTGGGTTACTATCATCTTGACAAAACTCATCTCATGAGGGGTGAGATAGAAAAACTCCGCCTCTTTAGAGAGAGTGACATAGCGTACAATCCTAAAAGCAGCCTCATAGATGCTATCGACTTTTATCCACGCAATCTCGTTGTCATTGGCACAAATTTCATCTTCATCGTAAATAATGGCATAGGCACCCTCTTCAATGGCTCTATCAATTTCGCTTTGTTCATTGGAGATAAACAAATCGCCCCGTTCGACTTTGGAAGCATAGAGCGTAACACCCTCAATGGCATTAATTTTTGGCTTAGTTGCAAGTGTGCCATTGGTAAGGTTAATAATATCTTCAATTTTCATTTGGTTCATCTCTCCTTAACTAATGGATGTTCCAACGGCTTTGGGTTTTTCGGGGCGTATCATGCACAACCCCTCCCCATCTTTGGCCGCTAGAAGCATCCCTTCACTTTTGAGTCCCATAAGTTTGGCAGGTTTGAGGTTGGCAACGACGCACACTTGTGTGCCTATTAGCTCTTCAAGGCTGTACCACTCTTTGATTCCCGCTACGATTTGTCGTGGCATGGCTTCGCCAATATCGACTTGAAGCAAAAGAAGCTTGTTGCTTTTGGGGACCTCTTCACCGCTTACAACCCTACCAATTTTGAGTGAGGTTTGGAAGAATTGATCAATGCCAATAAGTGCAATGCCTTGCGTCTCTTTGGATTCTTGTGTGTTTTTGGGTTCTTTTGCTTTGGGAGCTTCTTGGGGGCTAGGGTCTATCAAGAGTTGCTCTTCGATGCGAGGAAAGAGCGGAGGGATTTTTTCGATGATAAAATCATCGAGCAATTTGCCCTCTACGATATACTTTTGCCATGAGGCGTTATTGATTTCAAATCCCAACGCAAGAGCGATTTTTTGCGTTATTTGGGGCATGATGGGATGGAGCATGATGGCTACTTGGGTCAAAATATTGGCAATAAGCCCGTTGAGTGCCATTGCCTCCTCCTCTTTGCCCTCTTTCATCAAATTCCACGGCTGATACCTATCAATGGCACGATTGGCGATGCTAAGGGGTCGCCAAAGCTCTTCAAGGTAGCGATGGAGTTGAATATCGTTTAAGTAGCTCTTCAATGAAGCGATATTGGCTTTGGTTTCGCTTAGTTCTTGTGCATAGAACTTTTCGACACGGTGACTTGTGACACTCCCCTCAAAATATTTACCGCTCATTCCAATCAAACGGTTAAGCAAATTGCCCAAATCGTTACCCAAATCAGAGTTGATGCGATCAATCAATGCCTTTTGTGAAAAGTCTCCATCCCCACCAAAAGGGACTTCACGAAGCATAAAATAGCGAAAGTTATCCAATCCGTACGCATCGGCTACCTCTTTGGGTTTGATTACATTGCCTTTGGATTTGCTCATCTTCTCACCGTTTCGTGTCCACCAACCGTGCGCTGCGATGTGTTTGGGCAAAGGCAACTCCAAACTCATCAAGAAAGCTGGCCAATAGATGGCATGAAAACGCAAAATATCTTTGCCGATAAGCTGAACGGTGGCAGGCCAATACTCCATATGGGCTTCATCGCCGCCGTAACCCAAAGCCGTGACATAGTTCATAAGCGCATCAAGCCATACATACATGACGTGTTTGGGGTCATTCATCTCTTGAGGAAGCTTCACGCCCCAATCAAAACTGGTTCGGGTAATAGAGAGATCGGTAAGTCCCCCTTCAATGAAGCGAATCACTTCGTTGCGTTTGCTTTTGGGCAAAATCGCATCGGGATGTTGGTCGTAGTAATCAAGCAATCTTTGAGCGTATTTTGAGAGTCTAAAAAAATAGCTCTCCTCTTCAACTACCGTCGTAGCCTTGCCGCACTCAGGGCAAAACTCATCATCAACGAGTTGCGTTTTTGGGAAAAAAGCCTCACACGAGATGCAGTAGTGACCCCTGTAGGAGTCTTTGTAAATATCCCCATTGGCAAACATGATGCTAAAGGCTTTTTGCACTCCTTGCTTATGCTCCTCGTCGGTGGTTCGTATAAATTTGTCGTAGCTAATCCCAAAATCATCCCATAGCTCTCTAAAAGTAGCCGAAATCTCATCGGCATAGGCTTTGGTCTCTTTGCCTTTGAGTTGGGCTGATTGTTCAATCTTTTGACCGTGTTCATCGGTGCCTGTCAAAAAATAGGTATCACGTCCCACCATACGGAAGTAACGAGCCAATGTGTCGGCAATAATAGTAGTATAGGCGTGACCAATGTGCGCCACGTCATTGACATAATAGATAGGGGTAGTAATGTATGATTTTTGATGCGTCATCATCGACAAATATCCTTAAACAAATGAGTTTTGGGAAATTTTATCGAAATATTGCTGTAGAGGGGGTAAACGGGGTTCTAATATGCTTGGCTTATTTTTTAGAGCGTAAATACACGATTGACATCAACGATAAAATGGTTACGCAAAAAGTTTCTACCAATCAAAATAGGATAGTGGTATTTTGCACGATTGGCCAAAGTCACTTCCACTTTTTTGGTAATTTTTGCCAATTGAAGTTCGAGTTCTACCACGGGTCGGCGAATCGGTTTGCCTCCGTGACGTTTGATGCGTACCATTCTTACCAAAGGGGCTTGAATGCGTTGATTGTTGAATGTAAAGTCCACCCACTCTTTCCCATCCCGCAAAAAGGTTTCAATCTTTTGCGCATCAATGGATGTAGTCTTTGCCCCCGTATCAATGCGTGCTTTTTTGCTCATATCGGCTGCCATAATGTGCACCTTTTCCAATCGCCCAATTACCACATGATTGTCATCTTCTGCGATGCTGTTGTTTTTGGCTCCAAAGAGAAAAAGCACACCCATAAGTATCAAAAATCCATAACGCCACACTTATAATCTCTCCCAACTAGAAGTTAAATTTTTTTGGAATTATAATAAACATAACTAAAAGCAAATTGAAATAATCTTTGGGAGGCGTAAAAATCTTAGTGTAACCAATTGATTTTTAATTAAGAGTATTAGTTATATAATGAAGTATATCAAAACAAAAGGAGTTTAAGATGTTACGATTTTTTGCTAGTTTAATGGTTGCCTTTTTTATGGCAAGTTGTGGTGGAGGGGGTAGTGATAGTACAACCCTAGAAGTCAATAGCTCAATTCAAACTATTGGCAATACCAAATGGTTGCGAGAAGAACCCGATGGTTACCTTAGTTGGCAAGAGGCAAATGCTTGGTGTGGTGATAAGGGCTATAGACTTCCTGATATGAGTGAGCTTGTAGCTGTTTGGAATGCCAATGGTGGCAAAATCTCACCTGAAGGGTTTGAAAAGGATACTTTCTATTGGTCGAGAGAAGTATGTACAAATGAAGAAAACTGTCATAAAGGTTGTGCTATGGATTACGATTGTTCTACTGACGATGGCAGTGGTTGGAGTAATGATGGGTACGGTCATCCTAAGTGTGTAATTGATTAAAAAGGAGAAAAAATGTTTGATAGTAAATTCAAATTTTCAGTCATTCTATGCAGTGCTTTGCTTTTGGCTTCATGCGGTGGTGGAGGTGTTGTCCAGTTTCACAACGTTATGGTTACCTAGCATTCTAAACACAAGCGATAG
>DYMA01000261.1 GCA_020721815.1 Sulfurovum sp.
AGAGGTTTTGAAAGCTGTAAAAGTTCGTTTGTATCCAAACGCTGAACAACAACATATCATTACTTCTCAAATCGGTGCTGTACGCTATGTGTATAATAGAACCCTCGCTCTTAGAATCTTTGCCTACAAAAAATTTGGGTTAAAGGTTGGCAAGTTTGATTTAATCAAACATATCACCAAGCTAAAAGACCGTGAAAAAACATCATGGTTAAAAGATGCTGATTCACAAGCTCTTCAACAATCCGTTGCTAATATGGATAGTGCCTACAAACACTTCTTTAAAGGTGGTGGATTTCCTAAGTTCAAAAGCAAACATCATTCAAGACAAAGTTTTCAATACCCTCAAAGGGTTAAAATTGAAGATAACAAGATTTACCTCCCAAAAGTGGGTTGGGTAAAGTGCAAAGGTCTTAGAAATGATGTGAGCGGTAAAATCAAAACGGTTACAGTAAGCTATGAAGCTTACCAATACCACGCTAGTATCTTGTTTGATGAGGGTGAAAAAGTAATTCAGCCAAACACAAACGGTAAAGTGGTTGGTATTGATGTGGGTGTATCGCTTGTTGTTGCTGATAGTGACGGTAACAGGGTTAAGCCTCTTGAATTAATCAAGGATCTATCAAGGTTAAGAAAATGTGCTCAACAATTAAGCCGTAAGAAAAAAGGCTCTAACAATAGAGCAAAAGCTAAGGCTAAAATTGCAAAACAAAATCTTCGTATAGCCAATATGCGAAAAGATTTTTTACACAAACTTTCACGCTCATACAGTGAAAACCAAACTGTGATTGTGGAAGATTTGAAGATTAAAAACATGACAAAATCTGCAAAGGGAACAGAAGAAAAGCCTGGTAAAAATGTTGCTCAAAAACGAGGCTTAAATCGCTCCATCACACAACAAAGCTGGGGGATGTTCTTTGAGTTTTTGGACTACAAACTCAAAGAGAACGGTGGAACACTCATTAAGGTTGCTCCAGAGTTCACTTCTCAAATTTGTAATTGTTGTGGTCATGTTTCAAAAGAGAATAGACAATCACAAGCTAAGTTTGTATGTACCGCTTGTGGGCATAGCGATAACGCTGATACCAATGCCTCTAAAAACATACGAGACCGTGGGATACACGGCTCTAATGCTTCTCTACAAATAGCCAGTTAGGCTATGGAAGAAGAATCCACCTTGTTTACGGGGTGGAGTATCAATTAACTAATGGTATTGACGGCTCAACAGTGACTACTGTTGCAATAGATGACTCTA
>DYMA01000110.1 GCA_020721815.1 Sulfurovum sp.
CACCTTTGTCACGGTTTGCTACATGAGCTTGAATAGGGAAACATCCTCTACCTTCGGCTGTATTAAAAAAGATAGGAGCGATACTTGAACCAATCACTACCCCACCCGTTCGTTTGTTGGGGATACCTGCAATATCTTCACCCATGTGCCATTGAACGGAGTTGATACCTGATTTTCTACTTGAACCCGTACCCACTACATCACCGACATACGCCAATGGGTAGCCTTTTTCTTTGAGTGCTGCCATGGTTTCAAGGGGTTGTGGCATTTTGGTACCCAGCATTGAGTTGGCATGAAGCGGTATATCGGCTCTTGTGAAGGCTTCGGAGGCAGGAGAGAGATCATCGGTATTGGTTTCGCCTGGAATTTTGTAAACGGTCAAAGTCATTTGCTCTGGAAGTGCGGATTGATTGGTAAACCACTCCGCATTTGCCCATGATTGGATAATCTCTTTTGCTCTAGCATCACCCTCATCCATCATGGTTTTGACATCGTTGAAGCTGCTGTAAACGAGTAGTGTGTTTTTAAGCTCTTTCGCTGCCGCATCGGCTACTTCGCCACCCAATTTCAAGGCTTCTACAAGAGGAGCTACGTTAAATCCACCCAACATCTTACCTAAAATTTGACACGCTTTAACGCCGTCAATAGTGTCGCACTTTGCATTGCCTTGCACAATATCATTTAAAAATGCAGCTTTGACATAAGCAGCATCATCGACACCAGCGGGTACTTTGTTTTCAAACATATCCATAGCATAATTGGCATCAACAATAGGCGAGGCTTTGAGTAACTCTACCAATTGAGCTACTTGCTCTGGGGTGAGCGGAAGTGGGGGAACACCTAGTGCGGCTCGTTCTTGCGTATGCGTTTTATAATCTTCGATCAATGACATTGAGTCTCCTATTAATTAGAATTTTTGTTACCAACATAGTATAAAAAGAGTTTCAAAAAAGAGCTTAAAGATATAATGATTGGATATTGTAATTATAATTTGTAGCGTATAGTTACATCGCAAAAATAAGTGTAGTAAATCGTTACACTATTGAAGCTTAAAAGATAACCTCAACAAGCTTCTCTTCTATCTCTTCGATTACGCTATGAAGCTCCAAATAGAGAAGGTGAAGTTTGGTAGGTTCTAAGCTTTTTTCAAACGCAACGGTTGCTAGATAGAGTCTATTTGCTCCTATCGTATTGGCATGACCTTTGAGCGTATGAACCGTTCTTTTGAGCTCTTCTTCTTGCATGGTTTCAAAATTGATACCGTAATATTGGGTTCTAAAGTTGTGCAGTATATCCACATAGAGCGTATCACTTCCCCCGCAATAGCTTAATCCTACGGCTGTACTAAAGGTTTTAAAATTGGGGAGCTTATCGCTTGGCTTGGGAAGTTCTACGGGTATCTCCAAAGATGCCACAGGGACTTCGCATGAAGATGCGTTGTTTTGTTGGGGTGGTTTTTGATTGGAGGGTGCAGTAGCTGAGTTTTTGGTGGAGAGGTATTTAAGCAGTGTCTCATAGAGGCGTTCAATCTCGACAGGCTTTTTGAGGTGGTAGTTCATACCTGCTTGTTGCGTTGCGTTTACATCTTCTTGCATTACATTGGCACTCAAAGCGATAATGGGTAGTGTAGCTCCTAGTGCACGAAGCTTTTGGGTAGCCTCCACACCGTCCATAATTGGCATTTGCATATCCATCAATATCAGTTCATATTTGTCGGGGTTGGCTTGATACATCTCAATAGACTCCAAACCATTACAAGCCCTATCAATGATAATGCCGCTTCCTTTGAGGAGTCCCACCACGATCTCTTGATTGATAACATTGTCTTCTACAAGCAAGATAGAACTGCCGCTAAGTTTGGTCATCGTTTGTTTGAGGTGTGTTACGTATGCCTTATTGTCCTCTATCTCGACAATCTCGCAACCTTGTTCAAGTGCAATCTCGAAGATAAAACGACTCCCTCGACCAAGCTCACTCTCGCACCAAATTGTGCCATCCATCAACTCTACAAGCTCTTTGGAAATAGCAAGTCCTAGTCCTGTTCCACCGTATTGACGTGTGGTAGTACCATCGGCTTGTGTAAAGGCTTTGAATATATTGTTTTGTTGCTCATGGGTGAGTCCTATGCCTGTATCGCTCACTTCAAAACGCACAGTATCACCATTGGCTTGTGAAACAAAAAGCTTGACATGACCTTTGGAGGTAAACTTAATGGCATTACCTATTAGGTTGATTAAAATTTGTGAAAGCCTTAAGGCATCCCCAATGTAAAACTCTTGAATGGTGTTGTCGTATTGAAAATCAATCTCCAACCCTTTTTCTTTTGCGGATATTTCAACAGTACTAAAAACTTGCTCGATGGTGCGATACAAAGAAAAATCCCTCTTTTCAATTGACAGTTTACCCGCTTCAATTTTGCTAAAATCAAGTATATCATTGATAATCTCCAGCAAGCCTTTCGCACTGCTTTGGATTTTTTCAAGATAACTTTTTTGCTGTTTATCAAGATGGGTTTCAAGCACCAAATGTGTCATTCCTAGCACTCCATTTAAGGGGGTGCGAATATCGTGGCTCATGTTGGCTAGAAACTCCGATTTGATCTTCAAAGCCTTTTGGGCGTATTGATTAGCACTTCTAAGCTCTTGGGTTTGCTCCATTAGTTTAATATTTGCTAATTTTAGCTCTTTTTCTCTTTGTTCTAGCAAAATTTTCTGTTTTTTAAGCTCTTGTTCGGCCTTAATATCTTTGGTAATATCTTTATCGACTCCTCTGTAGCCTAGAAGTTCACCGTTGTCATTAAAAAAGGGAGTAGCGTAGGTTGAGAGATAAACATTGTGTCCATCTTGATGGTGTTTGATATTAAGCATATCGACGATTTTGTGATGATTTTTGACACAATCTCTATAGAGTGGAGCAATGCGTCTTACTTCAAGTTTGGGCATAATATCAAACATGGTTTTGCCTACGAGTTCATAGGCACGATAGCCCAAAAGTGTCTCAACACGGGCATTGGCGTAGGTAAAATAACCCTTAATATCAATCTCCCATACCCAAAAGTCACTGTTTTCAAGAAGTTGTTGAAAACGACTTTGGGAGCTTTTGATGTAATCATCGCGCAAATCAATAATCTGTTTGCCCAAAAAGAGATTTTGGATTTTGAGTTGATTGTGTACTTTTTTGTTCTCATCGATATTTTTCCATGTCGTATAGAGCAGTTTTTTGCCCTCCAGTGCAACCAAAGTAAACGTTACTTCAATCCAAAACTCTTTTGCATTGAGACGCTTAGCAACCCACTCAAAACTCTCTTCGCCTTTGTCCAATGCACGATTGATCATGGCATTCATCTTATCAAAACTCTCTTGTCCATCGGGTTGAAATTTGGGAGAAAGCTCTGCAGCGTGTTTGAGGAGTTCTTTTTTATCTTTGGCTCCCACCATCTCCAAAGCCTTACCATTGGCATCAATAAACTTGTAGTTTGAAGTATCAAGCAGCAATACCCCATACGGAGACTTCTCAAACGCCAAAGCGTAGAGTTCTTTGTAGTCGTGGCGACTATCGTAAAGCATCTTGGCATCGGTCATATCGGCGTGTGTCCCCACGACCAAAAGGGGGCGATTGTCATCGTCATAGAGATAGATAGATCCTCGTTCTCGCAACCAAATATAGCTACGATCCTCTTTTTGAACCCTAAACTCACGTGAAAAGTTATCTATCTCACCTCCCCTAAGCTGCGTAAAAAATTTTTCATTTTGGGCTTTGTCGTCGGGATGAATGAGGTTGCTCCACTCTGTGTTGGTCATTTTAGCATCCAAAACATAGCCCAAAATTCTATTGAGTTTACTGGAGAAATAGAAAGAGTCGTTTTGGATATTGTACTCCCAATACGAGCCCCCGTTGGCTTCTATAGCAAAACAGTACTTTTGGGTATCGTGATTATTGTTAAAATTTTTCATAATTAATAGACTTTGTATATTGGAAGATTGGTTTAAAGTAGTAGGTGTATTGTTAGGTAAATAATAATTTATATTTTAGCATTTATTTGATTAGAGATAGCTTTAATAGCATCAAAAAGTCTCTCTTTGTCGGGATAAGCAAAGGTCTCACGTCTGCCATCTTTGAGTTCCAAAAAGAGGGCAAACTCTACGAGTTCAACCGCTCCTTTGCTTTCGATTTCAAACCACTCAAGACTTACCTGAGTGGTCTCTTCTTTGAAGCCTGTTTTGACAATAGCAGCAGGATAGAGTTGCTTGATTTGACCTAATTCTACGGCTCTATCTTCAATGGTAATCTTCACGCTTTGAGCGAATCTCTTGATTTTTGGTGCATCAATCGACTCTCCATACCGTTTTGCTTCTCAAAAGTATCGATAATCTCAACCACTTTTGAACCCTCAATGACTTCAACATCAAGCAACACTTTGGTCATCTCTTCGATAGCACCACCGTATTGGCTAAGTGTCTTTTTGACATAATCGTAATGTTCGTGGAGTGTTTTTTTGATAAAGTCATCAATCCCCTCCGCCATCTTTTCACTGTAATCTTTTTGAGTCATGCCTTGACCCAAAAAGCTGTGTTGTCGTCTTTCAAGTACCATAAGACCCGAAACATCGCTCATTCCATACACCGTAATCATATCTTTAAGTATCATAGTCGCACGATCCAAATCGTTACTAGCACCCGTAGAGATTTCGCCCAAAAATACCTCTTCAGCAGCCCGTCCGCCAAGAAATACATCAATTTCGGCTAGTAGTTCATGCTTTTGTTTGAGGAAACGATCCTCTTCGTCGGGCAAATGAAGCGTATAGCCCAACGCCCCCAATCCTCTAGGGATAATAGAGACTTTGGTAACACGAGTAGAACCCTTTGTGAGTTCTGCCATAAGGGCGTGACCGCTTTCGTGATAAGCTACAATCTTTTTCTCTACTTCGCTAATTTTGCGATTTTTCTTCTCCAGTCCCACAAAGGTACGCTCGATAGACTCACTCAATTCGGATTGTTCTATCTCTTTTTTGTTGCGTCTTCCTGCAAGCAAAGCCGCTTCGTTGATAATATTGGCCAAATCTGCACCCGCAAGACCTGCCGTTTGTTTGGCAATAGTCTCCAAATCTACATTGCTAGAGAGTTTAATACCTTTGGAGTGTACTTTTAAAATCTGCAACCGCCCATCAAAATCGGGCTTATCAACAAGCACTTGTCTATCAAATCGCCCTGCCCGTAGCAAAGCAGCATCAAGTATTTCAGGTCGGTTAGTAGCAGCTAGTACGATAATAGGCGTATCGGTTCCAAATCCATCCATCTCAGCTAGAAGCTGATTAAGCGTCTGCTCCCTCTCATCGTTTCCACCGAAGTTTCCACCACTTGCACGGCTTTTACCAATAGCATCAATCTCATCGATAAAGATAATAGCTGGAGCTACCTTTTTGGCTTGTTCAAACAAATCTCGCACACGACTTGCTCCAACTCCTACAAACATCTCAATAAAGCCCGAACCGCTTACCGAAAAAAACGGCACACTCGCTTCACCCGCAACGGCTTTGGCAAGTAGCGTCTTACCTGTCCCTGGAGGGCCCACCAAAAGCAATCCTTTGGGGATTTTTGCTCCCAACTCAATGTAGCGTTCAGGGTATTTGAGGAAATCGACAATCTCTTTGACCTCATCTTTTGCCTCTTCTACACCTGCGACATCATCAAATTTGGTTTGCGGTTTTTCGGAGTTGATAAGCCCATTGCTTTTGCCAACACCCAAAAAGCCTCCGCCCATCCCTTTTTGCATCCGTTTGGCCAAAAATATCCAAATCGCAAAAAAGATGAAGATGGGCAATAGCATAGAGATAAGTTCAGCTACAAAACCCTCACCCATGACACCCTCATAAGGGACATTTTTCTCTTCAAGCAAGGTAATCAATGTCGTATCGTTGGCAGGTACATTACTCGCCATATAGCGAATACCGCCTCCTAGTGCCTCAATGCGACTGGGTGTAATCTTGAGCGCATCAATCTCACCTGCTTTGATCTTCTCTTTGATCTCCGAATATTTGACGTGTTTGGTGACTGCCATCTGTTGATTGTTGCTTGTTGTACCCATAGCATTGCCACCGTCGCCTACAAAAACCTTAAAAATTACAATAACGACAATAGAAAAAAGCATAAAAGCTAAAATTGGATTGTCATTAAAAAAGTTATTGTTATTGTTGTCTTTTTTATCCATTATTTCCTCTTAAATTTTTTCATAGACAAGTGTCACCCACTCATCTTGAAGTTTTTTATCTATCAGTTTCATATCCGCAAACGCTTTGGATACGATGGACTCTTTTTTGTCCAAAATACCTGAGAGTAGAATTATACCACCTTTTCTTGTAGCTTTTTTTATATCGGACGAAATTAGCTTCAAAACATCGGCGATAATATTGGCAATAACCTTATCGTACTCCTTTTGAGCTTTATTAACCGAGCCCTCCCAGATACTATCAAACTTGCCATTGTTAAGGTCAAAATTCTCTTTGGCACTCGCTACCGAAAGCGGGTCAGTATCGCACAAATCCACTATTGCACCCAATTTATTGGCTGCCAAAGCCAAAATACCACTTCCACACCCCACATCAAGTACGCTATCTTGCGGTTTGACATACTTTTCGATAAACAAAAGACAACTCGCCGTCGTAGCATGATGCCCCGAACCAAATGCCAAAGCAGGGTCAATTTTGATATTAATCGCATCCTCTTTGCCCTCATACCAGCTAGGATAGATATAAAAACTCCCTACCTCAATGGGTTCGATAGAGTTTTGATAAGCCCCAATCCAATCCTCATTGGCTTTGGTTTGCATCCTATATTCTACTTTCATCGTGTTGTCAAGCTGCATCATTAGTGCCTCTACACCCTCTTTGACATAGCTTATATCGTTTTGAGAGCGTACGATAATCTCACTTTCTCCCATCTCAATAGCGTCATTAAAGATATTGGCGACATAATCGGCGACAAACTCTACCATAATGGAGGGCAAAGTAATCGTAAGTTCATTGTACGTACTATTTTCCATTGGCAACCCCAAACGCCTCTTCAAGGTCAAGCGTACCTTCATAAAACGCCTTGCCCACAATCGTACCATCAATCCCCGCTTCCATCAAAGCGTAAATATCACGCATATCTCTAAGCCCTCCACTAGCAATAGTCTCCAATCCACACGCCTCTTGAATCGATTTGGTAAACTCGATATTAATCCCCGTCATCATCCCATCACGCCCCACATCGGTACAAATCACCGCTTCTACTCCCGCATGGGCAAACTCTCTAGCCAAATCGGTGGCTTTCATATTGGAAACCTCCGCCCAGCCCTCAACGGCTACCATTCCATCTATCGCATCAATCCCTACAACAATTCGATATTTTTTTGCCATATCTTTGACAAATTGTGGATTTTTGAGGGCAATTGAGCCTAGTATCACCCTATCAACGCCCAATTGGCTGTACATCTTGATGGTCTCCTCATCTCTTATACCGCCACCCAATTCAATTTTGAGATTGCAATTGGCTCGTATTTTTTTGATTTGTTCAAGATTTTGCGGCGTTCCTGCAAATGCACCATTGAGATCCACCAAATGCACCCACTGGCTTCCCAACTCTTCAAACTTCTTTGCCACTTGCCACGGCTCATCACTGTAAATCTTCGCACTCTCCATAAGCCCCTTGCTTAGTCGCACGGCTTTGCCATCTTTTAAATCTATTGCGGGTAGTATTGTCATCTATTTTCTTTCCTTTGGTTAAATAAATTTTGTAGTTTGGTTTTGAAGTCGTTGAAGTTTGGGTGGCTAAAGTCAAAGGGGTGCTTCTTTTGTTTATAAAAAGTATTATATGCCCACTTATCGCTCAATTCATATTTATAACAATCTCTAAAAGTATGAATGCACTCTTTTTGAGTATCATCCAATACAGAAAGTAAAAAAGATTCTAAATTACCCTCTTTTTTTTCGTCACACATAATATAGTAGTCAATCGGCACATCAAATCCCAAATCATGAATAATCTCTTTTAATTTCTGTAACCACTCACCCCATCACCTAAGCCAAAATTAAAGTAAAAAACCTCTA
>DYMA01000262.1 GCA_020721815.1 Sulfurovum sp.
GCTAGTGATGCCGATACCGATGGGGAGGAGGGGAAATACTTTGTCTATAGCTACGATGAAGCACGCCAAGCCTTTGAACAAAACGCTTTACCCAAAGCCCTTTTGGAGTATCTGGGCATTACACCCCAAGGCAACTTTGAGGGGCATAGCATCATCCGCCTTGCCCAAGAGATTCCCGCCCTCTACACCCAAGATATTCCAAAAGCTTTGGAGGTACTTAAAAATGTACGCCAAAGCCGTGAGTATCCCTTTATCGATACCAAGGTTTTGGTTTCATGGAATGCGATGATAATCAAGACACTCTTCAAAGCAGGACGCATAGAGGAGCGTTACAACCAACAAGCCCAAGCCTCGCTCAAAGCCTTGAACGAGCTTTTGATGGTCAATGGGGTGCTTTATCACACGAGCATCATTGGACACACTCCCAAAATTGAGGCGTTTTTGGAGGATTTTGCCTATTTGGGCGAAGCCCTAATTGAAGCCTATTGCTCAACCCAAAACGAAATCTATCTAGTAGAGGCAACACGGCTGCTCAACAGTGCTATCGAAAAGTACTACAATCAAGGCAAATGGAAATTTTCTTGCGGTGAGTTTGAAACCTTTGCCGATATTTACGATAGCTCTTATCCCTCTTCGGTGGGAGTGATGAGCCACTTTATCCTATCCATTAGCTCACTTGTCGATAGTGTCTATAAAAAGTTTGCCTTCAAATCCTTTGAGCTACACTCCTACAAGATTATGCGACAACCTCTCTCTTCGCCCAAGCTTACCCATGCCGTTATTCGCTATTTGGTCGATGATATTATCATCAAAGCAGACGCAAAAGCTATCCAAACTCATCTAAAAGCGATAGATACCCTCAAAAAACCCTTTGTTTTAACCAAAGTCGATACCCATGAGGGCTTTATGGCGTGTAGTAGCTACAGTTGCTTCGCCCACAAAGAGAGCTTTGAAGAACTTGTAGAGGCAATTAGGTCGTTATAAACTCTACAAGCTGTTGGTGTATCGCTTCGATGGTCTCATTGGCGTCGATGAGTCGATACTCCACATCCAAATAACGAACGATACGCAACATATTGGCTTGTACACTCAAGAGATACTCAAGCCCCTTTTGTTCGATACCGTCAAGTGTTTTGGTCGCCAAACGCTCTTTGAGTGTCTCGTAGGTGGTTGTAAAAAGCACGATTTTATCGGGCAGATGGTTGTGCAGTGCGTATTGATTAAGCTCCAAAAGCCACTCCAAATCAAGG
>DYMA01000111.1 GCA_020721815.1 Sulfurovum sp.
CACTGGGGGCTTTAAGTGCTTTAAGCTATCTTTAATTTGGGAAGATTCGATTCAAGCAAAATTTGCCGAAGGGTTTAATAGTGGAGTAGGCGATAAAAAATTTGTTCTTTTGAATGATACCCTCGAAAAAGTTACTTCGCTTGACTTTTGGGATAATTTTGTAGGCGATTTGGAGGGACTTAAGCATTGTAACGTGATTTTATCGGGTCGAGGCAAAAGAGAAAATGCGAATCTACAAGCACTAGATAAGTCCTATCAGTATTTGGATACTATTAAGGAAAAATTTGATACCCATCAACAACTTAAAACAAAATTCACAATTGACTCACTAGAACTTGAAAGCTTTGATGAAACGATGTGCAAAGAGTATTTTGAGCTTAAATCTAAGCTATTGGGCATAAACGATACTATTACCTCTAACGATGCGTTTGCTTGTATAGAGATACTTACCAATGGAAGACCTATTATGCTTGATGCCATTGCAGAGTTGGTTGTGAGAGATAAACACCAAGATGACCCTTTGAAGTTTTTGCAAGAGAAGTTTGAACTCTATGATTGCATCTATCTCGCACGAAGGGATAAAGAAAAACTAAATAACAAAAAAGAGGAGTTTGAGAGACGCTCCATAGAGCATTTGAATGTGGGAGATAATCAATTTGATACTTTGTCGCTAGAAGAAAAGGTGGTGATTTATCTACACTTTATCCGTTTTATTAATAGAGATATGATAGAAGAGTTATTTGGAGCAATAAACAATGAAGCGTTTGGAAGAATACAAAAATTTGTTTATACCAAAGCTCTAAAGTTTGGCTATATTACACTTCACGATAAGATGGAAGATTTGCTACAAGCATATCTTCAAGAGTTTAGTAAAGAGTTTAAACTTAAGATTTACCAAGAAGCAATAGGAATTATAGAAAAGCAATTGATTGTTTATAGAGATAAAAAAAAGACACTTAAAGTGCATGATTTGGACTTGAAGCGTATCAATCGTCGTATTCAGATATTTCAAAAAGATATCATGCGATTGGAGTTTTTGATTGATGAGATTGAAGATGAGACACAATTGCAGTCTAAAACCTTTACAAAATATGAGAAAAAATTTAATGATGCAAAATTTGATAAGTATCGAGAGTTTGCACTGGAACTTGTGTGGTTGGCAGATGAACACGGCAAGTATATGAGTAGAGAACAAAAAGTGCAACATACTATTTATGAAGCCGATGCATTAACCCTCAATAATGCTTCCAAAAAGGCTATTGATATACTAGAGAAGCTCAAAAAAGAACCCGATTTGACCCCTGAAGAACTCTCAGATATTGACAATACATTGGCAAACAGTTACGGTTTTATGGGAGACCTGCAAAAAGCGTACAAATTGCAACTAGGGGTTTATGAAGGAACATCGCATTATCAAGGTATCAAAGGTGATTTGCAAAAAGAGATTTTTGTACAAAATCATATTGGAAACTTATTGCTACAAATGACCAAGTTTCATGAAGCAGAACAACATTTAAAGCAAGTCATTCAAAATATTAAAACTCTTTTAAAGGAAAACCCAAAAGAAGAAGATCTGTTTCAAAGTATCAAATCGTTTTCAAATTTGGAAGCCCTCGCCTATTCTCATCTGTCAAGCATATACCGTTTTAACGGAGCCTATCAAAAAGCACTCAGCACCATAGATAAAGCCGATGAAATTTGGCATGAGATTAAATCAATCAATAATATTAACTTGACTTCTAATACACGAAAAGGAGATGCTTATCGTAGTGAAGGACAAATTCTAAAGTCCACTATGGCGTTTGATAGTGCCAAAAAAGAGATTAAAGCCAATGTTAATGACAAAGAGGAGATAGATTTAAACCTCAGTATTGCTTTGCAGTATCTTTTTGAATCCCAAAAATACAATCAATTGGACAAAGAGCAAAATGCTCAAAAAGAAGAACTATTGGATAAGGCTCGAACACTGTGTGAAGAGTCACTATTGGATTGTTACGATGAAAGCGACACAAAACAAATCGTTTTGACACGAGAGTATGTCGAAGCTAATGCCTATCTGACGCATATTTTATTGGAGCAAAATAAACCAGAAGAGGCACTTAAAGTAACCATCGAACAATACACGATAGCAAAAGAGAGAGTTATTCCCTTTTATATGCTTGATGCGATTGTCTCTTTGGCAGAGATGCAAAAAGATACATCTAATTACCATCAAGATATTGAGACTATCCAAAAAGAGTACGGTGAAGTTCCCGCTTATGCTCTTTTGCTAGGACGGCTTGAGCGATTTGAAGCCGATAGGCTCTTTGAAAAACCAAATTGCCTAGAGGAAGCCTTTGGACTCTACGCCCAAGCGATTGCAAAGATAGATTTGCACGGTGGGTACGGGCAATATCATATAAGAGAAGAGCTTAAAAAAATCGCACACAAATTGCATGCCCTCAATGACGATATGAAAAAAAGTTGCTTTGAAATATTCAAAAATAGGCTCATATCCATCAAAGATATTGAAAAATACAGTAAAGATGTACAAGGAATGCTTGAAGATGAAGAATTTGAAATATAATTGCGGTGCACCACTAAAAAATTTCGGAGCTGTGATTGAAGCAAACTATCACTCTATACCGCTAAAGGAAGACTCCTTTATGCTCTATAATGAAAAAAATCATTATAGAATCAACAGTGCAGAGTTTCAAAAGCTTCAAAACAATAATTGTGATAGAGAAGATGAATTTATCCAAAAGATGATAAGTTTGCAATTTATTGCTTGATGCCTATACTCGATACCATTACGGCATGGTTTCACATTACCGATAAGTGCAATTTACGCTGTAGTTACTGCTATCTCCCTCACGAACCTCTATCAATCTCTCTACAAACTGCCACACATTGCATGGATAGACTTTTTGCTAGTGCTATCAAATATCAATCAACAAGGGTAGGAGTTAAATACGCAGGTGGTGAGCCGTTGATTGAGTGGGATAGGCTTTTGGAAATATCAAAGTATGCCAAAAAGTTATCTCAAATCTACTCTATAGATTTGCATGAACTTATTATTACCAACGCTACGCTACTAGATAAGCAAAAACTTCACACAATCAAAGAGCTAAAATTAAATCTTACAATCTCTTATGATGGTTACGGTGCTAATTCAAGACCTTATGTCAATGGAAAATCATCAAGTAATGATGTGTTGGAATCTATCAAATTGGCGTTGGATTGCGGTGTGAAACCCAATATTAGTATAGTAGTCAATAACTATAATATTGATGGTTTGGAGAGTTTTATGGAGTTTATTCAAAAAGAGTCACTCAATTTTAAAATCAATCTATCTCGTACCAATATCCATAGCAAAGATGGTGTGTTGCAAGAAGATAAGATTATCGCAGGTATGAAAAAGATATTTCAAGCGATAGAGGATAATCCAAACTCTATACCCGTTGATGATATTTTTGATGAGATGAGTTTGGAGGCTAGGCATAAAACGTGCGGTGCTGGAGAGAATTATCTGGTTTTTAATGTCGATGGTTCAATATCAAAATGCCAAATGCAAATGGATAAACCTGTGGCAACTTATCACGACAAAGACCCTATTGCAAAGATTCAAGCCGATACGCAGTTTGTGCGAAGTTTTGATGTTGATAGTATCCACGAGTGCCAAGAGTGCTACATTCGCTATTACTGTAAAGGCGGTTGTCCGTTGGAGACTTTTAATCGTATCGGTCACTATCAAGCCAAAAGTCCTCATTGTAACATTTATAAAAATATATTTGGTGATTTAATGCGGCTTAAAGGCAAACAGTTGCAATATCTTCAAAAATAGTTATGGTATAATAAAAGACTTTTATAAAAGGAGAAGTGATGGGCGATGACAATCAAGGTACAACACAATTTTCACGCAACAAATTAGCCTATTTGGTATTGGGGCTTTCGATTTTGGCGATTGTTGTTTTGGGTATTATTGCAATATCAAAAAGTAATAATGAAAATGATGCGATGATGGTTTTTAACGCAACTTTGCCTGTATTTGCTTCATGGATAGGGACGGTATTGGCATTTTATTTTGGAAAAGAGAACTTTGAGAGTGCCAATGCACAAGTAGGCAGTATGGTGCAAAAATTTTCGATGAAGCAAAAAACACAAGCCTATGTCGATAGTATTATGATTACACCCTATGCTATGACATCTTTCAAAATGACAACCGACGACAAGAAAGAGATTATGCTAAGCGAACTTATCGAAATACTTACAAGATACCATGTGTCACGTTTGCCTATGATTAATAATAAGGGAGAAATTTGCTTTGTTATTCATGAGAGTAAAATTACTAAATTTCTTTCACAAAGCGACAAAGAGGCTTCGCAAGTGACTCTTGAAGATTTTTTGGATGCCTACAAAGCCGAAAATCGTCTCTTTACCCTTAACGAATCTTTTGTTATTGTCTCAAAAGATACTTTAATTTTACAAGCAAAGAATAGGCTTGAAGCGTGTCAAAAGTGCAAAGATATTATCGTAACTCAAAATGGAACAATTGATGAACCTATGATAGGTTGGATACCTGATGTACATCTTTTAGGATTTCTTGAAGCGTAAAACTCAATTTTTAACTGCTATAATCTTTTTATTGTGCAACTCTACGGCTCTATTGATTACTTTTTAACCAAACTAAGTTAAAATTAGAAAAAAGGTACTCAAGGAGAGAACAATGGTGCATAAGCAAGAGATAGATATTTATGGACTCACAAGTGAGGAGCTTCAGATACCCAAAGAGATAGAGGAGAGGCTCAAAACGCAAGAGATTGTGGTCGCAATCAACCCCCTAGAGTCGCAACCCTCTATCTATATTTACGCCAACAAGCGTTTGGCACTCTCCAATACAATCCCTGTGATTGGGAGTTTTAATTTTATCGTCGAGAGTGAAATATCGAGGCTTATTGTTCACAATGAAAAAGAGTATCACTTCTCAAAGCTCAATATCACCGTCGATGATAGAGAGAAGTTGCAAAAATCTCAAAAGCATATCACCCAACTCATAGAGAGTATTTTGAGCGGTGAACTCAACTTTTTGTGTTCTATTTTTGTTCTTAGTTATCTCGAAAATTTTACCATGCGTGAGATACTGCTCTTTATTGCTTTGGCAAAATACAAAGAACAGCTCACATCCTCGGCGGATTATCATGCGACTATTTCGATTTTTATTCGCTATTCGCACATTACCAATCTTTTGCGACGCTACTTTATCGAAAAATTCGACCCCACGCTTCAAGAACGCAACATCCAAGCTATTGAGGAGGAGATTTTAGCACAACTAAACAGCGTAGAGGTGATAGGCGATGATACGCTGTTGCGTTTGATTTTGGAGATATTTAAAAACACGCAACGAACCAACTACTTTTTGGACAATAGTCTCATAACGTTCAAGATTCATACCAACAAAATCAACTACCCCTTTAACGGTATCGTCCCTGCTATTGAGGCCTTTGTCTATCATCCAGATTTTAGCGGGGTGCATCTACGCATGGACAAAGTAAGCCGTGGAGGATTGCGATGGAGCAACCGAAAAGGGGATTATCGTGACGAAATCAAAGCCCTCATGGTAGCCCAAGAGGCAAAAAATGCCGTCATTGTCCCAAAGGGTGCTAAAGGGGGGTTTGTCATCAATGAAGAACGCCCCTCCAAAGAGGAGTTTGAACGCTACTACCGTATGTTTATCGTCGCTCTTTTGCGACTGGTGGATAATATTGTCGAGGGTAAAATGGTACGCAATGAGAAGATTGTCGCCTATGATGGTGAGGATTCTTATTTCGTTGTAGCCGCCGACAAAGGTACTTCGGCGATGAGCGATGTGGCAAACGCCATTGCTATCGAACAAAACTACTGGCTCAAAGATGCTTTTGCTAGTGGAGGGAGTATTGGCTATCACCACAAAACGCTAGGCATTACCGCCAAAGGAGCGTTGCGTTCAAGTGAGCGTTTTTTTATCGAAAAAGGTATCGACATCTACAAAGATCCCATCACCATCGTAGGGATAGGTTCGATGAATGGCGATGTTTTTGGCAATGGACTTATCGAGAGTGAGGCGTTTTTGCTTATCGGTGCGATTAGCCATCGTGAGATTTTTATCGACCCTACCCCCAATGCCAAGATAAGCTACGTTGAGCGCAAACGCCTCTTTGAGAGCGGAAGCGGGAGTTGGAGCGATTACGATAAAACCAAAATATCCCAAGGCGGAGGTGTCTTTTACCGTACTTCCAAATCCATCAAGCTTACCCCTCAAATCAAAGCCCTTATTGAGACTCAAAAAGAGGAACTCAACGGCGAAGAACTTGCCAAAGCGTTGTTGGGACTCAAAGTCGATATGATTTATTTGGGCGGTATTGGTACCTATTTCAAATCCTCACACGAGAGCAGCAGCGATATTGGCGACAAAGAGAATGAAAATCTACGCCTCAATGCCGATAAGATACAAGCCCAGATTATTTGCGAAGGGGCCAATTTGGGAATGACTTTGGCGGGGCGTATTGAGTTTGCGTTGCGTGGTGGTATGGTGAATTTGGACAGTATCGACAACGCTGCGGGGGTTAATACCAGTGACCATGAGGTAAATATTAAGATATTTTTAAACTCTCTTTTAGCCAAAGAGCTTATTAATCCTACCCAAAGGGACGAGCACTTTAGAGAACTTACGGGCTACGTTGTCAAAAAGGTACTCCAAAGCAACTACGACCAAGCCCTTGCCCTCTCGCTAGATGAGATGCGCAGCAAAAAAGATAAGAGACTCTTCAAAAAAACCATTCATGTGATTGATATGAACCTAGACTACTTTAGCCGCAAAAATTTCCACATCCCACGCAATGTCGATTTTGATGAGATTGTCAAGCAAGATGGTGCTATGGTTCGTCCTACCCTCTCGTTGTTGTTGCTCTATTCCAAAATTGTTATTGAAAACATTCTCAAAAACTCCACCATGCTCAATAGCTCTGAGTTTGATAGGTACCTCTACCGCTACTTCCCCAAAAACCTACGAGCCGCCTACCCCGATACGCTCAAAGCCCACCCTTTACGCAAAGAGATTATCTCTATTATCATCTCCAATGAGATTATCAACCATTGCGGTTCTACCTTCATTGCCGATCTCAACGATACAGGAAATGAGCGATTTTTGGCTAAAATCAAAGCCTATTTGATGAACAACGAACTTTTTAACGCCGACTCATTGCGTAAAAGTCTCTATGAAAAAGATTTGGAGATTGGGACAGGGAGACTCTATACGACGTTGATTACACTCGAAGATTATATTCTTTATAGTATGCAAAACTCCCAAAAACATCTGCTTCAAGAGGAGTTTACCTTTGAAAATGTCGTGGAGTATCGCCAAAGCATTGGGGAGATACTGGGTGAACTGGGCTTTGAGACCGCCATTGAAGATGCAAACTTCATACAAGAGGAACTCTATACGACGTTTGAATACATCAAGCTTACAAGCTATATTCTCAAAATCAAACGAGAGGGACATCTAAGCTTTAGAGACATAGCACGGCTTACGTTTGCTATTGTCATTAAGCTTGACCTAGTGGGGCTTGTCAAATCAATCTCTGCTATTGCAACCACTACCCCGCTAGAACTGCAGCTCAAAGATCAGATACTCACCATCATCGAACGCATTATCTTCAATCTATCAAGCAATATTATCAGTTTTCGACGCAAACATGAGACGATTGCCGAGTCTATTGATAGCTACTTTGAAGAGAAAGAGGAGTTTAAATACTTCAAACAACTCCACGATAGCTTTATGAAAAATGAAAACAAGAGCATTTTGGAGAGTTCTATTTTGGTCAATGAGTTGTTGCTTCTTACCTAAAAATTGCTTTTTTCTTAGGATTTGGTTAAATGCCATCCTAAGGTATCGGGGCAGGGGTAGGTTTTGAGCTTAAAGCCTTTGGTTTGAAGGAGAAGATTGGCTTGTTGCAAGGCTTCGAGTTGGGTAGGATAGAGTGTTTTAAACTCCCC
>DYMA01000263.1 GCA_020721815.1 Sulfurovum sp.
TGATGGTCTCATAGAAACTCCGTACAAATCCCCCTTTGCCTACTATTTTTTTAAATAGCTCCATATCATCGGCTAAGATAGAGTTGGCAAAGTGGTCGTATTCGTCGATAAGGAGATAGATTTTTGAACCTTTGACAATAGAGAAAAATGTTTTCATCATATCTTCAGGGTTATCTATCGATTCAATTTCCTCTCTATATTCCCTATACCCATACTTATCCAAAAAATTCAAAAGGGTTATTTGAACATTGGTTAAAAATCCTCTATAAATCGTGTTTCGATCTTCGGTCTCAATCCGACTAAACTCAAAAAACAAAATCTTGTAGCTATTTTTTTGGACTGTTGGATTTTGCCCTACCAACAAATGACCAAAGAGGCTATCAAAATTTTGGGTTTCTTGTTCATCGTAATAGTATTGGAGTGTTGAAAGCAATAAGGACTTACCAAAGCGTCTGGGGCGAAGCATGACGAGATAGGGGCTATCCTCTTCTATAATTTGAATAAAGTCTGTTTTATCCATATAGAGATAATCATCACTGATGAGTTTTTTAAAGTTGCTAATGCCATAAGGTATCTTTTTCATGGTGCTATCTTTGTTGTGAAATGGATTTGATTATACTCTATTTTGGGTTATAGGGGGATTTGGCTTTTGGGCATTATGCCAATAGGTCGCTAAGAAGCTTAAGGCTTAGTGGCGAGGTAAAATTTATTTAAGCAATGTATCTTTAATGTGTTCAAAAATAGTATCTTCATTAGCAAAAGTTAATCCAAACATCTGCCCCAATCCAGCACACTCTTGTTTGCTCAATCCAAGAACACAGACAACAAAATTATCTTTATCAATCCCTACACGCTTACGCAGTGTCATATACTTTTCTATTTGTGAACGAAATTCGCCTGTTTTGCATTCTATATAGAGCGGTGTTGTACCGTTTAAAAGTCCAAAAACATCTATTTCGTAGCGATCTTTATTGCTTAATTCCATCATAAGCGAACGCAAAGCAACGAGTGGAATATTGCGTTCTTTGCAAAAATCTTGCAATCTCATATAGATTAACCACTCAAACCACTCTCCATTAAAAAAACGAACTACCGATGGAATGGTTTGAAGTTTTATATGGATAACCTTGCTCTCTCTGTGATAAAAATACTTTGAAAGAAAAAATGATTGTAACCACTCACCCCATCACCTAAGCCAAAATTAAAGTAAAAAACCTCTAAA
>DYMA01000112.1 GCA_020721815.1 Sulfurovum sp.
TCCCCATAGAAAGGGCTTTTGATGGGTAATTTGACGGGAAGATTCGTTGCAACGCTTTGAAGCAATTGAAAACAGTGATGATTTTTTGGAAGATGACAAAGGCTTAGAGAGGCTTGATAGTATCTCTATGAGACTTGTAGCCATTGGCGAGGGGTTTAAAAATATTGACAAGTTGACAGATAAAAAGTTATTGCCTAACTATCCAACAGTAGATTGGAAAGGTGTGAAAGGCGTGAGAGATATTTTGTCACATCACTATTTTCAACTAGATGCAGAGACCATTTTTGAAATTTGTGATGAACATTTAGATGAGTTGCTGACTGTGACTAAAAAGATGATAGTTTATGTAGAGAGTAATTATGAATAACACCTTCAAAATCTACAGTGGCGACTACTCAAAAGATGGAATTGACTTTTATACAACCTTTAATGTTTTAGTTGTTTGAGCCTCTTTTTTATAAAGTGTTTCTATATCATCAATTGAGATTTTGTTATTATCAAGAAGTCGCAAGAGTATATCTAGGGGTCTGCCTTGAGTATTTTCACCCATTTCATATTTATGAAATGCATTCTCACCTCCACCAAAAATCCTCGAAGCCTCTTTTTGATTGAGTTTTCTTTTTTTGCGAATGCGTACAAGGTCACGAGTTGTGAGTAGATTATCTACCTCTCTTTTGAAATCAGCAATCTCTTTTTTGCTCTGTTTGAGGTCACTAGGTGATAAAAACCCCTCACCACAACTTTGACAATATTCACCCGTTTGCATAATAGCTCGTGAGGTATCTTTGTAAGTATAAATAGTTTCTTTTGTTTCACGCTTGATAGTGCCATTACAGATTGGACAATGTTGCATTATTTCTCCTTAAATGATATAACAATCGCCTTATGGACAATTTGCAATTTAATGTAGAGCATCATGCCCTTGGCTTTTTTGTGATAGACATCTTGCCAACTATCAGGATTTTGATGAGAAGGCATAGTTTTATATATATCAGAGTGTTTCAAATCCAAAACTGTTGCAATTGCTTCATCATCACTAAAGCCTAATTGCGTATAACTGACTCTAGCACTGTTCGTGATAAGATAATCCCCATCTCGTATCATCTCTTTGATAGAGTTTAGATTATAACGAGCAATCACAATATTGTTTCTCATTCTTATCCCATAGATTTTGATGTATAGTAACCAATTTGGTTATTTTTGTCAAGGTGTTTGATTGTTTAAATTGTGAGTTTGTGGTAATTTGTCTTTGATTAAGATTTTTAACTCCAATAGAATGTACCACAGATGGAGCTGTGGTACGAGTTAAAAGTAATAGTAGAGCAAGAGAGCTTGTGACTCTCTTGCTTTATGCAAAAGTATATTATAAGATGAGTTAAATTATCTCTGATATTAAATTAATTTAATTTAATATTTTGCTTACTTCTGCTATCATTCTCTTGTTTCATTGATTGGACAAAAATAATACAAAGGATTTAAATTGGATTTCTTAGGTACTAAAAGTCAAAAGTTATTAACTAAAGCTCAAGAATTATTAACTGAGGCTCAGGGAGAAATGAATAAGGAAATTGAGGAGCTTAAAAATAAACAGATTGCTACTGATGCCCGTTTAAATAGATTAGAGCAACAACAAGATAAGTCTGCTGAAACTATTGGTATGTTGCAACAATCTTTAGATGATATTAGAAATAGTGCAATTAGAGGTGAAATTGCAAGTGGTCAAAAAACACTTGATGTTGCCAATAAATTTAATCTTTCATCAGCTAGAGTATCTCAAATAGCTCCAAGAAGAAAATATAGTAACGGTTAAGATTATTGCATTTTCATATTTTTTGATGAAAATGCATATTAGCTTAAACCCCAAACACCCTCAACTCCGCCTTAACCTTCTCCAATTTACTTTGGGCATTGACTTTTGCTCTGTATCTCCTCAATCATCAAATCAATCTGAACTTTTATATCGGGTAGTTTTTCTGTAGCTACCTTCCAAACAATCTCTTCATCCACTTCAAAATACCAATGGATAAGCTTATCTCTCATTTTAGCCATAAGTGACCAAGGCAAATCATTAAATTGCTCTCTAATCTCATTTGGAATTTTTTTAGTAGCTTCACCAATCACTTCAATCTCTCGAATAGTAGCACTCACACTCTTCTCATCTTCGACAAAATCACCGTAACTCATACCATCAATAAACCGTTCTATTTTTTCAATACGCTTGGAAATATCTTCTAAAAAGAGCAAATAGTTACGATTCATATTGCAATAGCTTCTTTTAAAATTTGCTCTTTGATTTGGCTTTTGAGCTTTCGTTTGATGACTAAATCAACATTTTTATTAAGTGAATGACTCAGATGCTCTTCTAATTCGATAAATGTCAGTAAATCAGGAGTCTGTTCAAAATCAACGAGCAAATCCACATCGCTATCGTCTCTTTGCTCATCCCGTGCATACGAACCAAACAAAGAGAGCGAAGCAATATGATACTTCTCTTTGAGATGGGGTGAGTGTATTTTAAAATAGTTTACTATATCACTTTTACTCTCTTGCATTTTAATACACTCCCAAATATGAATGATTCAATTATAGCATAAATAGAGCTACGCAAACACCCTCAACTCCGCCTCAACCTTTTCCAGTTTATTTTGAGCATTAGCTAGTGCATCTTTGTTTTCATTGATGACCGACTCTGGGGCATTGGCTACAAATCGCTCATTGCTTAGCATTCCGTTAAGCTTATTGACCTCTTTTTCGAGTTTCTCTTTTTGGCGTGTGAGTTTGGTGATGATGGCACTCATATCAATCTCATCGGTTGGGATATAAATTCTAAAAATATCCCCTATTTCAGTAATAGAATTATCAATTTTTTCATTAACAAATTCTATATTTTTAACTTTTGATAGTTTTTCAATAAAAGGTTTAGCAATATTCATATCAAACTGATTTGTTTTTAGGAAAATCAAAGAGTCTGAGTTAATATGAATATAAGCTTTATCAATTTTACTGTTTCCCATATCTATTACAACTTTAGCTCTTCTTATAGCAATAATCATATTTCGGATAATATTAAAACTAATCACTGTTTCGGGATAATTACCCAATTTTTCATACTCTGGATATTTCATTATCATTACTGATGTTGCATTTTCATCTTCTAAGCTTGTTCCATTTAATTTATGATATAAATGTTCAGATATAAAAGGCATAAAGGGGCTTATCATCTTGAGTGTCTCTTTGAATATTGCTCCTAGTTCGGGGATGGACTCTTTGGAAGCTTTGGAATACTCAATCCCCCAATCACAAAATTCATTCCATACAAATTTATATATTTCAGTTGCTGCATCATTAAACCGATAGCTTTCTATATCATGTCGCACAAGGTCTATAGTTCTTCTAAGAATTGTTAATAAATATTGTCCTAGTGGTGTTTTGATCTCACATTCACTTAGGTCGCTAAAGGTATCGACATTAAGCTGCAAAAAGTTAGAGGCATTGTAGAGCTTATTGGTAAAGTTTCTAAACTGCTCTAGGTTTTTTGCTCCTAGCTTTATATCTCGCCCCTGCACTGCCAAAAATGCCAAAGTAAAGCGAATAATATCAGCCGAATGCTCCTCTACCATATCGAGTGGGTCAATCACATTGCCTTTGGATTTGCTCATCTTTGCCCCAAACTCATCTCGTACGAGGGCGTGCATATATATATCTTTGAAAGGAAGTTTGCCTTGAAAATGCTCTCCCATCATCATCATTCTAGCTACCCAAAAGAACATAATATCAAAGCCCGTAATAAGCAGGTTATTGGGATAGAAGTCTGCAAGGTCGCTATCTTTGAAGGTTTCGCTCATCTTGCCATTATTCCCCCATCCAAGCGGTGAAAATGCCCACAAAGCCGAACTAAACCACGTATCAAGCACATCGGGGTCTTGTGTGAAGTTAGAAGAAGCACAGTGTGGACACGCCTTTGGCTCATCACGCTTATCTGCCCATTGGTGGTCACAATCACTACAGGTAAAGACAGGGATTCTATGTCCCCACCAAAGTTGCCGTGAGATACACCAATCTCTTAATTCATCCATCCACGCTCTATAGCTATTTAGCCAGTGTGGTGGGTGAAATTGTGCCTCACCTGCGTAGGTCTTTTCAATGGACTTTTTGGCTACTTCGCTTCGTACAAACCACTGCTTTGAGATATAGGGTTCTACAATGTTTTTGCATCGGTAGCAGTGTCCTACTTGATGATTATGCTCTTCAATTTTGACGATATAGCCCTCACTTTGGAGTTTGGCTACGATAATAGGGCGTGCTTGAAGTCGTTCTAGCCCTGCAAACTCACCGCAATACTCATTGAGTATCCCCTTCTCATCAAAACAGGTAATAAACTCCAAATCGTGGCGTTTGCCTACCTCGTAGTCGTTTTGGTCGTGTGCAGGGGTGACCTTGACCACACCCGTACCAAACTCCCTATCGACATGACTATCGGTAATGACTTTGATTTTACGGTTAGTTAGCGGAAGTAGCACCTCTTTGCCTACTATGTGTTTGTAGCGTTCATCATCGGGATGTACCATGATAGCCGTATCCCCAAAGTAGGTCTCGGGACGTGTAGTTGCTACCTCTATCTCGCCACTCCCATCGGCAAATTTGTAAATGATATGATAAAACTTACCATTTACCTCGTCGTGTTCGACTTCGATATCCGATAATGCTCCATCGTGGGTACACCAATTGATCATGTAGTTGTTTTGGACAATCATCCCCTCATTGTAGAGATGCACAAACGCCTCTTTGACCGCCTCTTTGAGTCCATCATCCATCGTAAAACGCTCACGACTCCACGCAGGAGATACGCCTAGCTTTCGCATCTGGTGGACGATGTTGCCCCCACTGGTCTGCTTTTGTAGCCACGCACGCTCCAAAAACGCCTCTCGCCCTATCGCCTCTTTGGTAGTACCCTCTGCTAGTAGTTGCTTCTCGACGACATTTTGGGTTGCAATCCCTGCATGATCCGTCCCTGGTTGCCACAATGTTTTGTAGCCATCCATTCGCTTGAAGCGTGTGATAATATCTTGAAGTGTAAAGGTGAGGGCGTGACCGATATGTAATGAACCCGTGACATTGGGGGGAGGCATCATAATGGCAAAGGTTTTCATTTTTCCATCTTCGCCTTTTTCTTGAATAGAAGCATTCCCCTCTATCTCAAAGTAGCCCCTCTCTTCCCAAATCTTGTAATATCTATCTTCTGTCTCTTTTGGATTGTATTTGTTTTCCATGTCTGTTTGTCTTTGATGTAAATTTTTGCCATTATAGCAAAAGGGGGCTTAGAACTCTATCCAACCTTTTAATCCAGCTCTAATAATCATAGGCTCTTATAGGTTTATCTCTCCATCACGATATTCTCCCCAAAGGGTACGTTGATGGCTTTGGGGGAGACCCAGAGTACATCATAGGGGGGTTGATGGGGTGGAAACTCTCCTGCACCGTCGCTAAAGTATATCAGCAAAGTGGGGGTGTTTAGATGCTCGTCGATGTAGTCAAAGGTGGGGGCAAAGTGGGTCGCTCCTCGTCCTTTGATGGTGTAGCTAAGCGTTTCACCTGTGGTAAAAACCTCGTGCGATTGGATTTTGTGGTCGGCTTGAATAAGGTCGATTTGATAGTGGGGGTAGTTTTGCATGATCGCCTCTATCTCACCCAAAAAGAGTGCCAAAAGCGCATCATCAATCGAAGCGGAGGTATCGATAGCCACGACGATACTGAGCAAATCACTGCTCAAAGAGGGGATATAGACTCCACGGTAGAGGTATTTTCGATTGGGCGGGAAGAAGCTAAATTGCGATTTGTCGTACGCCGATATATGCCGATAGAGCCTATCTCTCCAGTTGATAGCGTGGCTTTGGCGTGGTTTAAGGATGCAGTGCAAATCTTTGGGCAAGGCTAAGGTATCTTCAAACTTTGTGTAGAGTTGCTCCAAAAACTCCTCATCGAGGCTCTCATCGTGGATGATTTGCTCTTCATTGTCTTGCACATACTCATCCTCCATCTCATCGCACAATACCCCATAGACCTCTTCGAGATACATCCCCCTAAACCTATCTTGATAACTGCTCTCCAAAGGAAGCTCAAAGCCGTTTTGTACCACTATCGCATTGGCTACAAGCTCCGAAGCCAACTGCCACACTTTGGAGTAGCCCTTGAAGGCTCGGTGTTGATGTTGTAGTACCCTTTGCGTCGCCACACTCGCCAAAAGAGCCTCTACCTCCTCATATTCAAGGGTGTTGATATACTCCTCATTGTACAACAGTTTCGCACCTTTGCCTTTGTAGGTCGCAAGTGTCGAGTCGCTACAAAGCTCCAACGTAGAGACAATAGAACCAAAATAGGGATTATCAAGCATCAATTTGGCTTTGGCGTGTGCTATTTTGAAGGGTATAGTGCGGTGGGACATAGGTGACCTTGAAAATAAAATCATTATAACCAAAAATCCTAGTTTAAACAAACTACTTATCTTGCTCAACAATTCCAGCCAAATAATTGCAGAACAAGAAAAATCCCCAACTCTTATACAACTTTAAGTAAGCTCCTTTTATAATGACAATATACCCATCCTAATCAGCTTGATTATCCCAACCAAAAAATCTATGCGGTAGAGGCGTTGGGATATGTCTATCTTGTGCCTTTTGTCATTGATGGGGATAAACGCTTTCTTAAAACCATAATACCCAGTCGAAAAGCCAAGAAAAAATATAAAGGATAGCAAATGTTTGACAAAGAAGAGTTGGAGATATTAGAAGCCCTCGAAAATGATACAATCAAACGCTCAATAGATGCCGACGAAGAGATAGCATTAGCCAAAAGATACGTCAAAGAGCATCTATTCAAATCCAAAAATATCACCATGTGAAATTGCTTTATGGGCTTTTACGATGAACAACTACACCCCATAATCTTAGGTGATGGCGTTAAAAAGTCTTCATGCTCTTTGTGTTCATCGTAGGGGTTTTGCACTATTTTTAATAGCTCCTCGATAGTGCTAAAGTCATTTGCATTGGCTTTGGAGATGGCAACATTTAGCATCGTTTCACGCAGGATATATTTGGGGTTGTGTTGTTGCATCAAATCCAACCTATCATCAAGTGGAGTATTGGCGATGCGTTCTTGATACTTTTTGAGCCATGAGGCAAGTGAAGCTTTTGCCATTTGATTTAAACGCTCTTGATTGTTGCGTGAGAGGTAATAGAAAAAGAGCGTATAGTCTATTTCATCGGTTTGGAGGGCTTGTAGGAGGGATTTGATGAGGATACGATCCTCTTTATGTGGCTCTATAAGCCCAAGCTTTTGTTGCATCTTAGTCGTGTAGGCTTGTTTGAAGGTTTTCATAAACTCATTAGTAATGGCATCGATTGACTGAGTATTGGCGATATGCGTAAAGATTTTGCTAAGGTTGGTTAGATTCCATTGAGCGATAAAGGGTTGATTTTGATAGGAGTATCGCCCCTCGTAGTCGGATAGATTGGGGACAAAAGAGCTATCAAAACGCTCCATAAAGCCATAAGGTCCATAATCAATGCTCAAACCCATAATGCTCATATTATCGGTATTCATTACCCCATGCACAAACCCTACACTTTGCCAAAGGGCGATAAGATGGGCTGTATTTTGGACGATGTTTTGGTAGAGTTGGATGTATCGCTCGGGCTTGTTTTGCAACTGCGGATAATTTTGAGCGATTACAAAATCGGCAAGGTTTTGAATGCTTGAAGCTTTCTCATTGCCCAGGTAGGCAAACTCAAACGAACCAAAGCGTATCCA
>DYMA01000113.1 GCA_020721815.1 Sulfurovum sp.
GTTATCTAAATAGTATTAAACAAGGAGAGATTTATGGCACATACCCAAAAGATATTTATCTTTAGCGATATGGATGATACCCTCATTCAAACGACACGCAAAACCAATTTTGACAAAGAGAGCAGCGTTTTTGTCGTCGATAACGAGGGGCAACCCATCTCCCATATCTACCGTTCTATTGAAAAGCTTTTGCGTCTTGGTGTGCAAAATCCAAATGTGTTGATTATCCCCACAACGGCTCGTAGTCTCGAATCCTATCGGCGTACAGCTTTTCATACCGACCCCTCTTATGCCGCACATATAGAGTATGCGATACTCAATTTTGGAGGAGTTATCTTAAAAAATGGTGTTGTTGATAGGGATTGGCAAGAGTTAATTATAACAAAATACAACAATCTTTCTACGAAAATTGAGATAATGTATGATAATATTATATTATTAATGTTGGAAAAACTCTCAACAGAGCATGGATTAAAAATTCGCTTGATAGAGGGTTTGTATGTCGATGTTTTAAACAAAAAAGATAAGCTCAATGAGGTATATAACCGTACAATTGAGCAAATTTTAAGAGAGTATTTAAGCAATAGTGAGGAGTATTATCTCTATATCAATGGACCCTCTTTTGCTTTGTTGCCTTATTTTTTAAATAAAAGTTTGGCAGTGAAGCATCTTATTGAGGAGTGTAAACCGTTATTGAGTATCGGTGCGGGGGACAACACAAACGATTTGGATTTTATGTTTGAGACCGATTTTTTGGTCATTCCCAATCGCTCCTACAATGCGCAACGTTTAAAAGTTTGATTTTATTAAATTTTAATATTAAAGATGTTATAATTCAAAAGTTAGATAGTTAAACTATCTCTACTTCTATTTTATAACTCACCCAAACCCATAAACAAACATCAATACAATTGTTTTAAAGGATAATTTTATGAACCAAGAGACAAATGAGCCATACGACTCACCTCAAACTCTTGACAATGAGCAAAAACCTCAAGAGAAGAGTACCGAAAAAAAGGTCAAAAAAGATGAAGAGAAACTTGAAGATGCTATAGAGGCAAGAGCAAGAAAGATACTCAATCGAAGGGAAGAGATACTTTGGCGTGGCACTCCTTTGCACACCTCAATGCTTAAATACCACGCTCTCTCTTTCTTGATGATAGTAGCCTTTGCCTATTTGGGTATCACCTTTAGTGTTTTTTTCTTTGCGTTGCTGATTGTCCCTATTGTGCTTTCTACTCTCAAAATATTGAGCATCAAAACAAATATTTACGAGATTACCAACAAACGCCTTAGAATCAAAAAGGGTATCTTTAGCCGTGTAACGCATGAGATTGAACTCTACGATATTAAAAACACCACACTTGAAGAGAAGCGTGGCAATAAAGGCTTTATTACGTTTTATACTACCAATGAAAAGTTTCCCAAAATACGCTTTCCTCGCATGAAAAACCCCTCAGAGATTCACAACAAAGTACGCGATATTTACGAAGAGATTAAACTCGAACGAAACAAAATCACACACTCCAAAACAAAGTAGAGATTTTTTCTCTACCCTCTCCTCTTGCCCCAAATTTATTTGATATAATTATAATCATTATATTTTAGGAGATGATTTATGAGCTATGAGGTTACCCCTACTGTTGAGGGCGAAAAGGTAGAGTTTAGCAATCCTGCCCAAGCCTTTTATGAAGCGTTGGGATATGAGGGCATGATGGATATGATGAATCGCTTTTACGACAAAGTTTTTGAGAGTGAAATTGCTACTTTTTTCCCACAAGATGAGCAAGAGTTTGAGGCGGTTAAACACAAAAATACCCTCTTTTTTATTCAGTTGTGCGGCGGTCCCAAGATTTACGATGAGCATTTGCAAGACAAAGGACTCAATGAACACATGATCAAAATCCATGAAGATTTCACCATCAACGAAAAATCACGTTTGGAGTGGCTAGGGTGTATGCAAGAGACTCTCGAAGAGACCGATATGGATCAAACACTCAAAGATAACTTTTGGGAGTATGTAGAGAGATTTTCCAAACTCACCGTCAATACCTTTCCCCAAGAGTGCCGATACGTTTCAAGCCTTTAGTCTCAAAGAAGAGAAGAAGCCATACCCTCTTCAAAAAGATTAAGGATTGTCCCCACTTTCAAACTATTAGGCTATAATGTTTCAAAACTTTAGGAGTCCTATATGAAAAGATTCATTGCTGTATTGATTGTGGGTATGGTATCGTTTTTGGGTGCTAATGAACCCATTGTACTAGATAACAAAACCCTTGTGGAGGTCAAAAAGAGTAACAAAATACTCAATTTTGACTACATTACTATCCAATCGGGTAGCGATTTGGGGGCGATTTATTACCTCAAAGTCCTTGCTACTTCACCCAACGGAGACAAAGAGCTAAGTCATGTCTTTTACGACAAAATGAGCAAAAACATCTACATTGGTCAAGGCTTTGATGCCAACGGTACTCCTTTGAGCTTCAAAAAAGATGCTACGCTTATCAAAGAGGGAGTAAGCTTTAGCTACGGCAAAGGCTCAAAAGAGTTGTATGTCGTCACCGACCCTCAATGCCCCTATTGTGTCAAATTCCAAAAAGCGATGGAGGGCAAACTTGATGACTATACCGTTCATGTCGTTTTGTTCCCGCTTTCGTTTCACAAAAAAGCCCCTATGATGATTGAGTGGATTATGCAAGGCAAAGATGACAACGAAAAAAATCAACGCTTCAATGAGTTGTTGCTCAAAGACTCCAAAGCCTATCTAGCCCTTGATAAAGCCGATTTTAAATACTCTCCCAGTGTTGAAGCCAAAATGAAAAAAGCTACCGATGCCTTCACAGAGCTTGAAGCACGAGGCACACCTGCTGTCTTTGATGGTGCTTTCAAGCCTTTTGATTGGAGAGCCTTATTATAACCCGCAACCTTTAAACCCGCTCTTAAAGAGTAGGGTGGTACTGCTTTTTGATTTGGTTTTTGTGCAAAATTTACAAAATAGGAAAAATGGATTGACGTATTAAAGGATAGTTAAAGTTTTTTATGCTAAAATCCTTTTCCTATTCAATAACTACTTAGTAAGTTGCACCCATAGCTTAGCTGGATAGAGCATCGGTTTGCGGTACCGAAGGTCTCAGGTTCGAATCCTGATGGGTGTACCACACAATAAAATAATAAAATCCCCCCAATAAGAGAAATTTACTGTTCTTCTTGATTTTTTGATTGTATCAAGGTAAGATTGTATTCAATTCAATCCAAAGAGAAGATTATAATGATACAAGTAGAATTTTTAGGTCCAATAGGACACAGTGATATGCAAGTAGAAGCCTCCTCGCTTGAACAACTCTCAACTATTTTAAAACAAAATCCAATTGTTGCCCCGTGGCTTGATAAATCGGCTGTTGCTATTAACGATGAGATGGTTTTGAGAGTCGATACACCACTCAAAGATGGCGATAGAGTCTCTATTTTGCCCCCAGTTTGCGGAGGATAAGCATGGAGATATACGATGGAAGCCTTGATGTCAAGATGATTTTTGGCAAGTGGCTTGATGAGGAGTCGCACTCAAATTACGGTGCTTTTATCCCTTTTGTGGGTACTATTCGAGATGAAGAGGGTATCGATGGTCTTAGCTTTGATATTTATGAACCCATACTCCAAAAGTGGTTTGATGGATGGGTAGTCAAAGCCAAAACACAAGGGGCGATTGTCAAGATGGCTCACTCTAGGGGAGATGTAGCTGTTCATACAAGTTCTTATATCAGTGCCGTTTTTTCTCCAAAGAGACGCATAGCTTTGGAGCTTATTGATGAATTTGTCGAAGATTTCAAAGCCAATGCACCTATATGGAAATATGACCTAAAAAATGGAAAACGCATCTATGCACAAGATAGAAGTACACCTATGATGGGTGCTGGGGTATTGGGATGATGAATGTTGGGTATTTGTTTGATTTAGTATGTTAAAATAGAGTTTTTTTAAAGAGGAAGCAATGAGCGAAGAGTTAATGCAAAGAGGATTGGATAGAAAAAATCCAACATCAAAGATTGGTAAATGGGACTATTTTAGTATTGGAGCGACAACTCTCAAAGCTCTTAAAAGTGCCAATATCATTAGAAATGTCGATTACGGTTCGCTAGAGACAAAAAAAGTAGATGGCATTATCATCAACAACAAAGATGTTATTGCCGTCATAGAATTTAAACAACCAAAAGAGTTTAAAACTGCGTCTCAAAAAGATAAAGCCATCGCTCAAGAGATAGAAGTAGCAAAAATTTTAGGATGCAAAATTATTATTGCAACAGATACGGTAGATACGGTTTGGGTAAATGCCTTGACAAATGAAAAGATTTGTGATGAATCTGGAAACGAAATCAAATCAGCCTTTAATCCATCCGATGAACATTTGGCTTTGCTCATAGAAAAAATAAACTACTCCATCAATGAAAAGAACAATACTATTCTTCCCAAACAACTTGTAAATCCAACTGACCTAGCAAAATCAATTTGGCAAGATATTTGGAGTGTAAGCGGTGCTACTCCTGAAAATTGTCTTTATACTTTTGTTGAACTCTTTATCTTTAAATATTTAAGTGATTTGGGTATTTTAAAAAATAGATACAGTTTTGAATTTTTGATGGATATGCAAAGTACCGATACATCCGATGAAATTTTGCAATACTATGCCGATGAAATAAGAAAAAAAATTAAAGATCTGTTCCCGTATAATCCCCTCGATAGTACAACCATCATAAACGGTACTATTTTTGTAAGCAAAGATCAAAAATCAGTATCGGGTTATAGTACAGTTTTTATAAAAGTGTTAAAAAAATTTGCTGAGTATGGAAGATTGGAACATATAGATTATGATTTCAAAAGCCAACTGTTTGAAAGTTTTTTAAAAGAGAGCATTAGTAAAAAGAATTGGGGACAATTTTTCACCCCGATGAAAGTCATTCGTGCAATTGAAAAAATAGCAAAAGATGAGATAAAAGAGGGTGCTGTGATTTGCGACCCTGCTTGTGGCGTGGGTAAATTTCTACTTGAACCTATCAAAAGTAAACTATCACAATTTTATAAAGTTGAGGGCGATAAAGTTATACCCAAAATTACCATTAGGGGCTTTGATAAAGGGTTTGATAAAGATGAACAAAAAACTATCATCTTGGCAAAAGCAAATATGCTTATCTATTTTAGCGAGATTATCAAAGATTATCCAAATCATACGGTGGAGTTTGGGAAGATTTTTAATGATAGTTTCACCCTCAAAACAAACTCAATTTTAGGCACACTCAGAGACCCCATAGAAAATGAATACGATTTGATTTTGACCAATCCTCCCTATGTCACAAGTGGAAGCAGTAACCTAAAAGAGGAGATAGGCAAAGATAGTGAACTCAAAAAATACTATAAAATCAATGCTATAGGCGTTGAGGGGCTTTTTATGGAGTGGATAATCAGAGCTTTAAAACCAAACGGTAAAGCTTTTATTGTAGTTCCTGATGGGATTTTTAATCGACAAAATGATAAGAATTTAAGAGAGTTTATAAAATCTGAATGTTTCATCGATGGTATTATTTCGCTACCTCTTAATACATTTTTTACAACCAATAAAAAAACATATATTTTATGTATCACAAAGAAAAATAATAAAGCTGATATTCAAAGCGACCCCGTATTTACCTATCTTGTAAGTGAAATAGGGGAAAGTAGAGATATTTACAGATTTAATATAGAACAAAATGATTTAAACGAAGCAACGACTCTATACAACTTTTTTAAAGGGAATAAATCAAGTTTTGAGAGCTTCAATAAAGACCCTAGATGTAAAATATTTCCAATAGATAAATTTGAACCCCAAACACATTGGACGATTGATAGATGGTGGAGCAAAGATGAGAAAATAGCTTTGGGGATTGAGGAGGAAGATAAAGCTGTTAGTATGCTTGATTTTTCTGTTTTATTGCAAGACATGTCAGATACTTTAAGTAGTCTTAGTGCTGAAATTAAAGATTCTGCTGAAAAAAAAAAGTTTAAATTAGAGCAAAACTTTAAAGAACTAAAACTTAAAGAAATATTTGATTTATCTCAAAAAACAAATAATAGCAAATTTACAAAAACATTTGTAGAGCAAAACAGTGGTGATATTCCTGTTTATTCAGCTTCAGATAATGAAAATTTAGTAGGATATGGTTATGTTAAAGATAATCTTCCATTTATAAGATATTATGAAAATTGCATGACTTGGAATATTGATGGTTCGATTGGAAAGGTTTTTATCCGAAAAGGTAGATTTTCTTTATCGGAAAAAGTGATACCATTAATTCCAACTGAAGAGTATAAAAATACATTAAATGATTTATTTTTGAAAATAATAATAGAAAATCAAGCTATTGAAGAAAATTTTGGATTTACGAATAAAGCAGGCAAAGACAAACTTGGAAATATGATACTTAAAATCCCAACCCTTCCAAATGGTGAATTTGATATTGTTGCCCAACAAAATATTATTGAAAAATATAATCTTATCAATGATTTAAAATCAAAGGTAGCAGAATACAAACAAACTATTAAAAATCTAAAAGTAACAATTGATAATGAACTTGAGAACTTTAAAGAAGTTAAAATTAAAGATATTTTTAATGTTAAAAAAGGATTGGGAAAATACACTAGAACCTATGGACAACAACACCGTGGAGAGTATCCTGTTTATTCAGGCTCTAATATTGCTCCAATTATCTTTATTGATACTTATGATTACGATGGGGAATATTTATCGTGGGTTGTGGATGGTTTTGCTGGTTATATGAAAGTTTTAACGGGTAAATTTTCAGCAACAGGACACAAAGGTATTATGACATTAAAAGATTCAAATATAGATTTGGATTATGTAAAATTTATTTTAGAACCAATACTTAGGGAATTGGCTAAAGGAAGAAAAGGTGATAATGGTGCTAGTGAATATACAAATGTAGCTCCAAAGGTTGTTGAAAATGCAGTGATTAAAATCCCTATTTTATTTGATGGTAGTTTCGACATTGAAACCCAAAAAGAGATAGCAAAAAAATATATAATGATAGAACAAATTAAAATCTTGATAGAAGAGGAGCTTGAAAAAATTGAAAAACTTTCCGTTAAATATTAGCCAAATAGGGGATGTGCAACCATGATACACCTATGTTCCTCTTCTCCAACCAGAGCTTTGTTGCTTGATAATTTTGGTATCTCTTACATTCAAAAATCTCCCAATTATGATGAAGAGCAAATTACTACAACCCATGCCCTTGAGTTTGTCTCTATCGCAAGTCGTGGTAAACTTATCGCCTCTATCAAAGAGTTTGGATTGGAGTTGCCTCTGTTGTGTGCCGATACGGTTGTGGCTTCAAGCGATGGAGAGATTTTACGTAAATCCAAAGATGAGATGGAAGCGAGGCGTATTTTGGATATCCAAAGCGGCTCTACTGTTTCGATTATCTCTTCAGTGCATTATCAAAAAAAAGAGTATCTTTTTAGTGATATATCCACTACAACGTATCAATTTGCTCCCTTTGATAGAGAGGATATTGAAGCTTATATAGCCAGTGGTTTATGGGAAGGGAAAGCGGGGGCTTGTATGGTAGAGGGATTTTGCAAAAAATATATTATAAATGTCAAAGGTTTGGAGAGCAACGCCATGGGAATGCAGGTAGAAAAACTCTTGCCATGGTTGTAGGCTTGACCTCACTCTACGACATATTTAATTTAACAGGCTAGTCGGTTAGCTCCTCCTAAATATGCTATAATGTAACCCATG
>DYMA01000114.1 GCA_020721815.1 Sulfurovum sp.
ATTAAAAGTATATTTTTCATCCGCACAACCTAATTTGAAGATTTATTATGAGTAGCAATGTACTATTTTACCTATCTTATATTGAAATTATACTAAAATTAGCACTATTTATTTTGAGAGCAACGCATGGCACAAAAAGAGCTAGAGTACAACCACCACCTATTTGAAATTAGCTACGAGATTATTCATCCTACTTCGACCCAAAATCTTGTTATTTTACACGGCTGGGGTAGCAACAAAGAGATTATGAAACAAGCCTTTGGCAACAAACTCCCCCAATTTAAACACATCTATATTGATATGCCTGGTTTTGGCAAAAGTTCCAATCCGCTTATCCTTACGACTCACGATTATGCCAATATTATTAAGCAATTTTTAGATGCATTGCATCTACGTGCCGATGCGATTATGGGACACTCTTTTGGAGGCAAAGTAGCTACCTTACTCAACCCTCCTACCCTTATACTCCTCTCCTCTTCGGGCATTTTAGTACCCAAACCGCTCTTGGTGCGTGTCAAAATTGCTCTGTTTAAACTCCTCAAACCTCTTGGTCTTGCCAAAATGCGTCATTTTTTTGTAAGTGATGATGCCAAAGGCATGAGCCAAACGATGTATGAGACCTTTAAAAATGTGGTCAATGAGGATTTTGAAGCCAACTTTGGTGCATTTAGCCATCAAGCGTTGCTCTTTTGGGGGATTGACGATACCGCCACCCCACTCTATACGGGCGAAAAAATTCACACCCTTATCCCCAATAGCCAACTCTACCCACTACAAGGCGACCACTACTTCTTTTTAAAACAGAGCGATTGTATTGCTCACACGATTGAAAATCAAATCAAGGAACACTAAATGTTAGCACTACACTTTATCACCCATCTGCTCTTTATTTTGGCTTTGGGGTACTATTTGATGACCAATATGCAGTGGTACAGCTACAAGATTGAGCGGGTGATGTTTCACCACACCAAAGTATGGTGGCACTTTGCCTATTTCTTAGTCCCCTACTCGCTCTATCTATTGGCAGGGGCGTATGGCTTTGTTGTAGTTTTAGGCTATGGAGTTTTACTCTACGATTGGTATCGCCGATTGGATAAGCCTTTGGTTTTTACGGGCAGAGTGAAGCGTTTTTTTGTAGCATTGCTCTTTTTTGGATTTTTTGAAGATGTGTTGTATGTAGCACTGGGCAATTGTGCCAACTTCGCTACGATGATACCGCTCTTTTTGGCTTTTATTGTTTCGGGTGCTTTGGAGGCGATACTCTTTAGCGGTTTCAAAAATCAAGCCAAAAAAAAGCTCCAAACGCACACCACTATGATAGTAGTAGGTATAACAGCAAGTTACGGCAAAACCAGTATCAAAAATTTTCTAGCCCATATCCTCAAAGCCCGATACAAAACCTACGCAACACCTCGTTCGGTCAATACCTTAGGGGGAGTACTCAAAGATATTAATGATGATTTGCCTAGTGACACAGAGGTCTATATTGTAGAGATGGGAGCTAGAGGCGAGGGCGATATTTGGGAGATTACAGAGTTTGTAGAGCCTCATTGCGCCATTGTCGGCAAAATTGGACCTGCACATATCGAGTATTTTGGCTCTCTTGAAACGATACGCAATACCAAAATGGAGCTTACGCAATCTCCACGACTCAAAGAGGCATGGGTCGATAGCTCTGCCCATATCAATCCCTCCGAGACTATTCATCAATTCAACGCCCCCCTTGATGTCAAAGCGACTTTGGAGGGTATTGATTTTACGCTTGATGGTACGCTCTATCATGCCAATATTTTGGGCGGGTTTAATGCACAAAATATCGCCCTAGCCATTGAAGTCGCCAAAGCGTTGGGGTTAAGCCACGAAGAGATACAAACGCAAGTAGCCACCATTAAGCCTGTCCAAAATCGTCTCCAACGCATCGATGCAGGAGGCAAAATTATCCTTGATGATAGCTTCAATGGCAATATTGATGGGATGTTGGCATCGTTTGAACTTGCTGCTACACACAAAGGACGCAAGGTACTGATTACCCCAGGGCTTGTGGAGGTGGACAAACACTTCAATGAAACCGTAGCCCAACAAGCCAATGCGATTTTTGATCTGATAGTGGTCACATCGGATTTAAACTATCCTATCTTCAAAGATTTCATAGAGCCTCAAAAGCTTCTCAAGCTCTCAAGCAAAGATAAAATGCAAGAGATGCTTATCGAACAAACCCGTGTGGGAGATTTGATTCTCTTTGCCAACGATGCTCCTAGTTTTATTTAGAAACCAACACAGAGACCTACCCAACAAATCGGTTTGGGTCTCGTATTTGAGGGTTTATTCAATACCTTAATACAAAAACCCCATAAGCCACAGTGGAATTTTATTATCAAACCCTATTTCTGTATCATCTGCAACAACATATCCTTTTTGACCTTCCAGTTGGCTATCACTTTTTGATGCTCCTCCCACTTCAAATACCAAAGTGTCATCAACAATAAAATCACCTTTATCGTGATAATGCACTTGATGAGTAAGTCCAACTTGAGATACAAAGAAACTCTCCCTCATTGCACCAATATCAGAGTTTGCACAAAGTACAGTAAAAAGATTTGGATTATCAAGCAATAGTTTATCAGGACGATTCACTGTTCGCATCCCTACTCCACCCCTTACGATATGGATTAAACTTCCTGCATCCATTCGCTCACAATATTTTTGAAGTGTTGGCCATGAAGCTCCTACAGCAGAGCTTAGTTTTGAGATATTTACTTCATAAGGTTTTGAACTGCAAAGCATATAGATGATTTTTTTGAGTTTATCAAGTTTTGAGGGGTCAATATTGTAGATACCGCAAAGGTCAGAATCGATTGTGACATTGATAACTTCCAAAAGCTTTGAGGGATAGTCTATAAGTGACTCCTGAAAGAAAGGGTAACATCCATACTCACAATAATTAGAAAACTGCTCCAATGGTCTAATGGCTTTCATAATAGAAGCAGCTATATCTTCATGATTAGATAATATTTCATCTAAACTATAGCTTTTAAATCTCTGTTTGGTTTCTAGTTCACAAAACTCTCTAAGAGATAAAACTCCCAGTGTATGAATAACAGCCCTGCGAGAAAGGTCGGCACTTTGATGTTCGATTACGAGTGCTGATGACCCACTAAATATCACTTGCAAATCAAACACATCATAGATTGCTTTGAGTTTGCTCGAAAAGTTTGGCGATTTATGAATCTCATCAATAATAAGCAACTTACCGCCTCTGGCATAAAAACTCTCAGCTACATCATACAAACTTACTCCACTCATAGCAGGATGGTCACAACTTAGATACAAAATCTTTGATGATGGTAAATCTAAATTTTTGGCATACTGCAAAAGTATCGTACTTTTCCCCGTACCTCTTGCTCCTTTTATTCCAATGAGTTTTGAACTAAAATCAATTTTTGAGTAAAGGTATCTTTTGTAATGTGGAATTTCACGGCTAAGTATTTGAGTTGATATTTTTTGGAGTGTTGCCAGATTCATCTTTGCACCTTTTGTAATTGCATTTTAGAATTATATAGAGTTTATTCTAAAATAGACTTTAGACAAAAATGAAAAACGGATGTTACGCATTTTAACTTTAAATAGGCTCATTGCGGAGGAACGAAGCAATCTATTTTAATTTTTTGTCCATAAATCCGTAGCCTCGGCTTTAGCCGAGTTTAAACACCTAATAGCCTCCAAATGTTGTGCTAAAGCCGAACCTACAGCTCTTGCTCAAAATTATTAGCCTCATAAACTTCATCTAGTAAAATAAACATTTCGTAGTATAGTTGAAGAGCAAACTTCAATACTCTATCAATAGATTGGTTAAAAGTGATGGAAATTTTTACAATAGATTTGAAAAAAGATGCAAAAATAAACGTTATTTGACTATAATTGACGCAAATCAACTACACAAAAGAGCCAAAGATGAATAGAGATAAAAAAGTTTATGCTTATTGTACAGCCCAATCTTACAAAATGGATGAGTTGTATGATTTTTTGAAAGACAAATACCAAATCTCCTTCGTGAGAGATGCTATAGCCATTGAATCAGACAGTAAAAATTTGGCTTTTGTCTTCTCCTATGGAGTGTGTGTTTTATGGAATTTTGACTACGAGAGCGAAAAAAGATTGCTTGAACATATCTCAAATTTTACACAAAAACCACTCAATGAGAAGATAGAGGAGCATTTTGCCTATCATATTGATGAGCGTGTCGCACTCTCTATTAAACATGATGTTATTATTCTACCCCAAAGTTCTACACTTTTTTACCTCTCTTTGAGTCATGCTTTGGCTCAATCCATAAAGCTATCGTGGTTTGAAACCTCCATTGCAAAAGTCATCAACCAAACAAGCTATATCGCCGAATCTATGGCAATCAATGGCAAAATTCCACTCTCAAGAAGAGAGATAACGCGTGAAAGAGGGAGAATTTTTTCTGAAAAATCCAAAATACTGCTGCAATACGACCTGCTCGATACTCCCGAATTTATATGGGAAAATCCTGAATTGGAGATTTTTTACCTTGATTTTGCACGATATTTTGAAGTCAAGCCCAGAGTTGAGCTTTTAAATAAAAAGTTTGAGATTCTTCAAGAGATTATGGAGATGTTAGCAGATGAACAAAATCATCAACACTCCAGTATGTTGGAGTGGATAATTATTATTCTTATTTTCATAGAGATTATTTTGGTCTTTTTTCATTAGAAGCAAATATCTCCACAAACCACCCTACTCATCCTCTTTGGCAAATTTCTCATACAAAAAGCTCAATATCGCTTCACGGCATCAGATATACTCGGGGTCGTGCTGAAGCTCTACACGATTTCGTGGGCGTGTTAGATTGACCTCCAAAATCTCCCCAATCATAGCACTAGGTCCATTGGTCATCATGATAACTCTATCGCTCAAAAGCACGGCTTCATCAATGTCATGGGTAATAATAATCACCGTATTTTTGACACTTTGTTGGATACGCATCAAATGCTCTTGCAAATTGGCACGTGTCAAAGAGTCCAACGCCCCAAAAGGCTCATCCATCAACAATACTTGCGGTTTGATAGACAAAGCTCTTGCAATCCCTACTCGTTGTTTCATTCCGCCGCTTATCTCATCGGGTTTTTGTCTCGTGCGTGGTCGAGATTGACCATCGTGATAAATTTATTGACACGCTCTTTGCGTTCCTCTTTGCTTAGATGGGGCATTACTTTTTTGACGGCTAGTTCAATGTTTTGATAGACGCTTAACCATGGCAAAAGGGAGTGGTTTTGAAACACCACCGCCCGTTCGGGTCCGGGACCCTTTACCTCTCGTTCATTGAGGAGAATATTACCGCTTGTTTGTCTATCAAGTCCTGCTATCATATTGAGCAGTGTTGATTTGCCGCATCCACTGTGTCCGATAATGGAGATAATCTCATTCTCTTTAATCTCCAAATCCACATTCGTGACAGCTACATAATCCTCTTTGCCCGTTATGGGAAATCGCTTTTCAATATTTTCTAAGTATAAAAACTTTTTTTCGCCCATAATTACGCTCTCCCTTTGGTTCGATAGTCAAAAAAGTCAGCCATTTTGCCCATAATAATATCCAAAATAAATCCTATCACCCCTACAACCATAATACCGATAATGATATGGTGATAGTTGAGATTGTTGTAGGCATCCCAAATCCAAAATCCTATTCCAATACCTCCCGTAAGCATCTCGGCTGCTACAATCACAAGCCATGCAATCCCCAGCGAGAGCCGCATACCTGTAAAAATAAAAGGAATCGCAACGGGTAAAATAATCTTGGTCACCTTTTCAAAAGGCGAAAATTGAAGCACTTTGGCGACATTCATATAGTCACTGTTTACGCTACGAACTCCCAAAGCCGTATTGATGATGATAGGCCAAATTGAGGTGATAAAGATGGTCGAAACAGCCGTAATATCAATATCTTGAAAGATAAAGAGTAGTAGTGGTAGCCATGCTAGAGGCGAAACGGGTTTGAAGATTTGAATAAAAGGATCAAAGGCGTATTGAGCCAAACGACTCATACCAATCAACAATCCCAAAGGCACACCAACTATAATAGCCAAAACAAATCCCATAAAAACCCGCTTAAGTGAGGCTAAAATTTGCCAAAAAACCCCTTTGTCGTCTTGGTTTTCGACATAAAAAGGATCGGCTAATACCCCTTTAACCTCATTCTCCTCACTATCTATACCACCAAAAGCCGCCACATAGGTATCACTAGGGGTAGGAAACTCCTCAATGTGCGTAGCAATCTGATGCCAACCCCCTACCATAGCAATAAAAACCAACATAGGCAATAGAATTTTTTTGACTAATTCACTGTTCATTTATCTCTCCTCTTTTCTCGTTCCACCTCTCCCGAGGCGGAATGCATACTATATTTGGTGCATTAAAATGCACCCTACGGATGTTTTATTTTTTTGTTACATATTTAGGGTCAGCACATCCTGCGGGTCCATAGGGGCATACGTAGGTGGGTTGCTTGGTCTCCACGCTCCAATTGTTCTCTTTGAGCAGTGCCTCTTTGGTGACAAGTGGGGCGGTGACGTTGAAATCGTAAATATACTCTACGGCTTTGTTGGGGTCAAATACTTTGCCGTCGATAAATTTATTGTACTCATCTACTCCATCTTTTTTCCATGCACTGGGTGGCAATGTGTATCCTACCTCTTTGGCTACTGCTTCAAACAAATCGGGTCGATAGACCTTTTCAATCACCTCTTTCATATTGACGGGCTTATCAATTTGTCCCCATCGATACATTTGCGTCATAAACCACATTCCGTGGCTATAGAATGGATAGGCAGCATAGTAGTTGGCAAAAACATTAAACATTGGGTTGGAGCTATTGACTCCTTTGGTATAGAGAAACGTTCCGCTCATTGATTTTCGCAAGACATCTTTGGGTGCTTTGACGTAGTTGTTTTTGGCTAGATACCCAATCGCCTCTTCTCGATTTTCCCACGAAGCATCCAACCACATTTGAGCTTTAAGTACCGCTCTCATGACAGCTTTGGTCGTTTCGGGATATTTCTCTACAAAATCGGCTCGTGCTTGAAGTACTTTTTCGGGGTTGTTGTTCCAAATATCGTAGTTGGTAACCAAAGCCGAGCCCTTGCCCTTAAGCACAATTCTACTGTTCCATGGCTCACCTACACAATATCCCTCAATATTACCCGCAATGAGGTTGGAAGGCATGGTTGGAGGTGGGAAGGGTTTGATAGTACAATCGGAATCGGGCTTAATGCCACTTGCCCCCATCCAATAACGAAGCTCGTAGTTGTGCGTACTTACAGGGTGTACCATACCAAAATTAAGCGGTTGGTATTTCTCTCCCTCTTTGGCGTGTTTGGCATCAATGTATTTTTTGAGGCTATCGGCACTTACGGGTCTTTGGGTTTTGTCCAATCCGTATTTCTCCATCTCTTTGATGATGTTGTTGCCGTAGGTAATGGCGTTGCCGTTAAAATCAAGCGAAAGCAGTGCTACAAGGTGAGCATCTCCGTTGATACCTAGTGTAGCCGCAATGGGCATACCCGCAAGAGCGTGGGAGAAGTCGTACTCTCCTGAAATTACTTTTTGTTGAATCGAATCTTCCCGTCAAATTACCCATCAAAAGCCCTTTCTATGGGGAATGCTT
>DYMA01000115.1 GCA_020721815.1 Sulfurovum sp.
TTAACTCTTATCCTATATAATAGACCTATCGAAAGTAGGTACAACTGATTTCGTAGGCACAAGCACCCATTAAAGAGTTTTTTGTCAACTCCTTAAAATAAACCCCCTTAAAAATAATCCTATTTTTACTCTTTAACGGTGTTGCTACTCTTTTTATAGACAAACATCATATACAATCCCAAAATTATAAATGGAATACTTAAAAGCTGTCCCGTATTAAGTGGCAAATCAAGGGTGTAACTGGCTTGTTGGGTTTTGACAAACTCTATCATAAAGCGTGCACCAAAGGTTAATACCATATAGAGTCCAAACATTACCCCGATTTTAAGTTGCGTAGCCTGTTTTTTGTAGAGTGCAAAAAGTATCGCAAAAATCACAACATACGCCAATGCCTCATAGAGTTGCGTAGGATGACGGGGGAGCATATCGACACGGGCAAAGACAATCGCCCAAGGCAATGTTGTCTCATCTCCAATGATTTCGGAGTTAAAAAGATTGCCAATGCGGATAAAAGCCCCTACTAGGGCGGTAGGTATGACGATTCTATCGAGTAGCCACAGATAGCTGTACTTTTGAGCTTTGGCAAAGAGATAGAGTCCCAAAAGCACTCCCATAGCCCCACCGTGCGATGCCAATCCCCCCTTTTGTATCATCAAAATTTCAAGCGGATGAGAGAGGTAATAAGCTGGGTCATAAAAGAGACAATGCCCCAATCTTGCCCCCACAACCGTACCAATCATCACATAAATCAATCCTTTGTCAATATCATCAATGTTTTTATTTTCTGCTTTAAAAATAGTCTCCGTGATTTTTAGCCCTACAATAAATCCCATGGCAAATAAAAATCCATACCAATGAACCTTAAGCCCACCCAAACTTATCAAAATAGGATCCACATCCCATACTAAATACTCCATGGCAAACAACCTTCCTAAAAATTCACGCTATTATCGCTAGTAGCAACTTATAGCCACATTAATCAAAATCTTTTGATACCATTATGCAACTACCTCTTTTACTCGCTCCAAAGCTCCAACCTCTTAACGCACTAAGGGCAACCACAAGGAATCGCCACTACAAAACATCCCTGCAACACGATTGAAAATCTCACCGTTTTGTGATATAATGAATATAAAATAGCAATAGAGGAAAAGGACATGACCGATCAAGAACTCAAAGATTTAGTCGCTTCTTTGGCAATATCACAAGCACAAACCGATGCACAGATGAAAAAGAGTGGTGAAGAGTTGGAGAAAACATTTCGTGAGTTGGCTCAATCAAAAAAAGAAACCGATGCACAAATCCAAAAAACCGATGCAAAACTTGATAGAATAGCCAAACTTGTAGGTGCTATCTCCAACAATCAAGGCGATATTGCAGAAGAGTTTTTTTACAATTCACTTGAAGCTAAGCCAATTTTGGGAGGGATTGAGTATGATTATATCGATAAAAACATTACACGAAGCAATAAAAGCCTAAGAGATGAGTTTGATATTGTATTGATCAATGGTAAAGATATTGCGATAATAGAGACCAAATACAAAGCCCACCAAAAAGATGTAGAGAAACTTATCCATAAAAAATATAAAAATTTCCAAATACTCTACCCAGAATACAGCGATTATAACCACCATCTAGGGATTGCTAGTTTTTACATCAATGACGATACCAAAGAGATGGCTCTTGATAATAATGTGATGGTCTTGCAACGAAAAGGCGATGTGATAGAGACGATTGTGCCTTAGGATGCGTCATTATAACTGATGTTACGCACTTTTATCGGAAGTGGGACTTTAGTCCACCAAAAGCTAAGATTTGGTTGTCATTGGTATCAAAATCGCTAAGTGGGACCAAAGTCCCACCTCCTCTTTTTAAGAAGTCTCTTGCTCGCTCCAAAGCTCCAGAGAGTGTGAAATAATAAACCCTTCGACTAGGCTCAGGGTGAACGGATAGCGTAAAACCGTTCGTGCTGAGCTTGTCGAAGCACTTTTTTGGCAGTTATTTCACACTCTCTCCAGCTTCGTAATGCACTATTGGTATTTTGAAGTTAGAGAAGTATCTAATAGACCTCTTCATGACTTCCGATGTCTATGGGGATGATTTTTGCTAGGCTCTTTCAAGCAGGTCTAGCGTTGAATAATTACAGCTAAAAGTCAAGTCTCTATTTTCCCATTGTAAAATATAATGCAACTTTTGATATACTAATTTAAAGATTAAGAAATTGGAGAATATAATGCAAACGATACAGCTTGATATTCAAGATGATAAATTACAAACATTTTTAACAATTATTGATAATCTTAAAATAGGTATTATTGAAAATATAATATTTGAAAAAGATTTACTTGATATTGAAGCAATTGAACCCAATAGCCAAGATTATCAAGATGTATTAAAAACAAAAAATGAAAATAATCCTAAATATTCTTTATCCGAAGCAAAAGTCAAACTAGGTCTAGTATGATTGTAACAATTGATGATAAGGCTCTTAAAGATTTATCCAAAATAGATAAAAAAGAAGCCATTAATATATTTTCAAAAATAGAACAGTTAGAGAACTTTCCAAAAGTTGCAAACCTAAAAAAACTTATTCATCATGAACCACCCTATCGATTACGTGTAGGGAGTTATAGAGTATTATTTGATATTGAGAACAACATCCTCACAGTTTATGGAGTCAAACATAGAAGTAAAGCGTATGAATAGAAGGTTTTTTACTCGCTCCAAAGCTTCAACCTCTTAACGCATAAGGGCAATCACAAGGAATCGCCCCTACGCAAAACAAAAAATGTCAATATCTCCATACTCTAGGGTATTTAAACAATTAATAGTATAATATACTCTCTATTAAAAAATATCAATTCATAAAAAATCAGGAGAGGATTTGAAGATTTCGCTCATTATCATGACTATTTTGGTGGCGTACGGTACTCTCTCCACTCTCTTTCATGAGATGAAACTTGTAGGGGGCGTGGGTCAAGTCGTAGGCGATGCCAATTTTTATCTCTTTGGGCATATTGCCTACTTTTCGTTTATTATCCTCTTTGTGCCTCTTTACCGTGTGGTTGCGTTTAGAAACAAAATACGGGCTTTGGAGTACTATTTGGGGTGGATACTCCTGCTTATTGCCCTATTGGTGGCACAATTTTTGCTATTTAATGCTTCGCAAAGTGGCTTTTTGTCACGAGAAATTGCAGGGATACTTTTGCCTTATGTGGGCAAAATAGGACTTTTTTTCTTTTTTTTAATGCTAGGACTTATCGCCTATGTGATGATTTTGGGCGATGAGTTTGAGTTTGACAAAGAGATATGGATAGAGAGATTGAAGAGATGGCAGAGCAAAAACAACCTTTTGAGTGCCATAAAAAATCCCTTCAAATCCCCCTACGACGATGCTACTCGTCTCAAAAAATCCAAAAAACGCTTCGCCCATATCAAAAAGACTCCTCCCGACGACTCTATCACCAAAGAGGCTCTTGTAGGACGTGATATTCATGCTATTGGCACGATAAAGACGCGCTCCATTGAAAAACCTTTGCCAACAAAGCTTGAGATTCCCAAACCCGATACAACGCCCACTCCAGAAGAGACAATCCCTCCTGTGCAAGAAGAGGTTGTGTTAGAATCAAATATCTCATCGCAAAGCCAATCAAACTCACTCCAAAGCGGTATTGTCGATGAGCTAGAAGAGAATACCAAACTCCTAGAAGCCTTAGAAAAGGGTGAGAGCCAAAAGCCCAAAAACTTCAAACTTCCATCCTATGATTTTTTGCAAAAACCCAAAAAGACGGCTCACCGCATGAGTGAAGCTCAAATCGATAAAAAAATCGCCGAGTTGCTCAACAAGCTCAAAGAGTTCAAAATCGAGGGCGATGTCTATCGTACCTACACGGGTCCTGTGGTTACGACGTTTGAGTTTCGTCCTGCTCCCAATGTCAAAGTCTCCAAAATACTCAATCTCCAAGATGACCTTGCTATGGCACTCAAAGCCCAAACGATACGCATGCAAGCCCCTATTCCTGGGCGTGATGTCATTGGGATTGAGATACCCAATCTGGCTTTTGAAACCATCTATTTGCGAGAGATTTTTGAGAGTGAGATATTTCAACAATCCAAATCTCCCCTAACGTTGGCACTAGGCAAAGATATTGTAGGCAAAGCCTTTGTGACGGATCTCAAAAAATTGCCCCATTTGCTTATAGCGGGTACGACGGGAAGCGGTAAATCTGTGGGCATTAATGCGATGATTTTGAGTTTGCTTTTTAAAAACGACCCCGATAGGCTCAAACTGATTTTGATAGACCCCAAAATGCTTGAATTTTCTATCTATAATGATATTCCCCATCTCCTCACCCCCGTCATTACAGAGGCAAAAAAGGCGATAGCGGTACTTACCAATATGGTCATAGAGATGGAGCGACGCTACAAAATCATGGCAAACTCCAAAACCAAAAACATCGAAAACTACAACGAAAAGGCAAAAAAAGAGGGTTTAGATGGGTTTCCTTACATCGTTATTGTCATTGATGAGTTGGCGGATTTGATGATGACGGGAGGCAAAGAGGTGGAGTTTTCGATTGCACGACTCGCTCAAATGGCAAGGGCGAGTGGTATTCACCTCATCGTAGCTACTCAACGCCCCTCGGTTGATGTCGTCACGGGACTTATCAAGGCCAATTTGCCCAGTCGCTTAAGCTACAAAGTGGGTCAGCGAATCGATAGCAAAGTCATTCTCGATACGCAAGGGGCAGAGTATTTGCTCGGACGTGGCGATGCACTCTTTACGCCTCCTGGAATGACGGGAATTGTACGACTCCATGCCCCATGGAACAGTGAAGAGGAGATAGAGGCGATAGTGGAGTATCTCAAGGCCCAAAGAGCGCCTCAATACGAAGCGAAGTATCTCCAAACAGAGAATGGAGGCGAGGGGTGTAGCGAGGGGGGTAGTTCTATCGACGATCTCGATCCTCTCTACGAAGATGCCAAAAAGATTGTTTTGGAGGAGAAAAAAAGCTCCATATCCTATCTGCAACGACGATTGCAAATTGGCTACAATCGTTCGGCTCGTATTGTCGAACAGCTTGAATTGATGGGCGTTTTGAGTGTTGCCAACCACAAAGGTAATCGAGAAATTTTGTAGTTCGTTTACTAAAGTTTGATAGAATAATTGCATCAGAAATTCTGATAACGATTCATAATCATATTACAAAGGATGAAACAATGGGTATTAGCTTAGCAAAAGGTGGGCGAGTCGATTTAAGTAAAGAGGCTCCAGGGCTATCAAAAATGGTTATAGGTCTAGGATGGGATACCAACGCTAGTGATACAGGGGCAGATTTTGACCTTGATACTTCAGTATTTTTAATAGATGCAAACGGCAAAACAACCAACGAAAAAAACTTTGTATTTTATAATAATTTAAAATCCGCCGATGGTTCAGTAGAACATACAGGAGATAATAAAACGGGTGATGGCGATGGGGATGATGAGCAAGTGATTGTAGATCTTGCCAAAGTAGCCAACGATGTACAAGAGATTATCTTCGTAGTCACTATCCACGATGCCGATACACGCAAACAAAACTTTGGACAAGTACGCAATGCCTTTATTCGTATCATTGATGAGTCCAAAGTCGAAGAGATTGCTAAGTATGAACTTGATGAAGATTACTCAAGCGAAACGGCTATGGAGTTTGGTAAACTCTATCGAAAAGATGGCACATGGAGATTTCAAGCCGTAGGTGCTGGATTTAATGCAGGGCTTCAAGGCTTTGTTGATAAATATTTAGGATAAGTCGTGGCACAGATTAATCTTGTAAAGGGACAAAAAATCTCTTTGGAAAAAGCCGACGGTAGCAAACTCGACTCATTTTGCGTAGGTGCTAATTGGGGTGCGATTGATGGCAAAGGTTTTTTTGGCGGAGACAAAAAGGTATCGGTTGATTTGGATCTATCACTAGGACTTTATGATGCCAATAAGCAAATGGTGGATGTAATCTACTTTGGTAAATTGGAGACTTCAGGTATTCGTCACAGCGGTGATGATATGAGCGGAGATGTTAATGGGGACGATGGATTGGACAATGAAGTGGTAGTTGTTGATTTACCCAAACTTCCTGCCAATGTTGAACAGATTGTTTTTGTATTAAACTCATACAAAAAACAAGATTTTGCCACCATTCCTTTTGCCTCTATTCGACTCTACGAGGGTACGCCTAGCAAAGTCAATAATGTAGTAGCCAAATACGACATTGCTTCAGACCCAAAATACGCAGGACACGTTGCCATGGTACTAGGCAAACTCTACAAGCGAAACGACGAGTGGAAATTTGCTGCTATTGGTGATCCTATTCGTGACGAGAAGCTTGAAACAACGCTCAATACTGTTCAGGCAAACTATCTCTAAAAACTTTTTACTCCATCTTTGATAGGTGGAGTAGCTTCCCCTCCAAACAACTCAGCTTTTTTATGAGCAAAATTTGAGTATTTAATGTATAATACATCTAAAAAACTTTGCGAGAAAAGATGGAATATTTTAGCGGAAGTTACAAGCAAGAGGATGTGCGTTTTTTGGTTACCCTAATTGAGCCAACGCCAACCGATATTCAAACCAAAGAGGCACATATTCGCCTAGGCAGACACTACAGCGAGATGATTTCTAACGAATACGAACCCTCAAAAGAGTATCTTGATATTTTCCATCAAGCCCTTGAACTCAACAAGAGTCGTGTCGCTCACGATGTTTTAAGACTTAGCAAAGCCATTGCAACCCAACCCCACCCTGTATTGGTTTCACTTTTGCGTGCAGGTACACCTATTGGCGTACTTGTTAAGCGAACCCTTGCGCATCACTTTGATATGGATGCACCTCACTACTCTATTTCAATCATCCGTGATAGAGGCATAGATGAAAAGGCACTTGAACACATCGTGACCCATCACCCTAAGAGTGAACTCATCTTTATTGATGGTTGGACGGGCAAGGGGATTATCAAACAAGAACTTGATAGCTTTATTGCACACTACAACCAAACCCACAACCAAAATCTCTCCAATGCTCTCTATGTCTTGAGTGATATTGCAGGGGTAGCCAACTACAGTGGGGGATATGAGGATTATCTCATCCCCTCCTCAGCACTCAACTCAACCGTATCGGGCTTGGTGAGTCGCAGTATTTTGAACGCTCAATATACCCACAAAGAGCAGTTTCATGGCGTGAAGTTTTACCGTGAGTTTCAAAAGAGCGATTTGAGTAATTTTTACATCGATACCATCATGCAAGAGATAATCAAGCTTGATGCTGCACATATAGGCTCTATTTGTCACGCCAATGGCGAAATAGCCAACCAAATGAGAAGCTATATCGCCTCTTTGCAAAAGCGATTTGATATTAGCAATATCAACTACATCAAGCCAGGCATTGGAGAGACGACTCGGGTATTGCTTCGTAGAGACCCTTATAAGATTTTGTTGCGTAACCCCAGTGAGAACCATGTGACGCATATTGTTAAACTAGCCCTTGAAAAAAACATTGAGATAATCCACGACCCCAATCTTCCCTACAGTTGTGTGGGCATTATCAAAGATAGGGCATAAGGTTATCTAAATAGTATTAAACAAGGAGAGATTTATGGCACATACCCAAAAGATAT
>DYMA01000116.1 GCA_020721815.1 Sulfurovum sp.
GTTTTTTACTTTAATTTTGGCTTAGGTGATGGGGTGAGTGGTTACAATTTTTTTAAAGCGAGAAATTTATTGCTTGTATCTTTGATTTACCAATATCTTCTTTTGTGCCGAAATACCAATATTAAGTTTATCACATATTTCTTGTTTCTTTTTATAATCAACATCAAACTTGTACATATGTTCCATAACAAAAAACCTTAATAATTCTTTTGGAATCAAATTATTTCTAGTTGAAAATTCTCTATTCAATGAGCCACTTGCAAATCCCCACAAATAATCCATAATTTAAGCTAAATCAAACTTTCAAAAAGCCTTTTAAACCCCATATAAAATTATCAATAGGTATCATAATGAACCTAATTAGAGTTTACCCTATTCTTATCGCCGTCACAATATTGCCACTATTGCCACCGCCTCCAATTGTAACGCTTCGATTAATGTTGGATGCGGTAGAGCTGTTTTGCTGGGATTGGGTTTTGTTATCCATCGCCTTAGAAGCCAATAAAAAGAGCATGGTGATAATCATTCCTGCTAAAATAGTGGTGTGTTCGGAGGGGATAGGAGAAAATTTGGCGATAATGTCACCCCATAGACTCCAAATCACAAACATTACAATCGCTACTACACCGCCAACTTTCAATGCTTTTTGCCAAAATGTATCCATCGCATACTCTCCTTTTTTCAATAGCTCAATTATACCATTCTTATATTAAGCTTTACGTTTGGGTAGCAACTCTCACTAAAAATTCACCCTTTTGGTGGTGAGGCTTTTGTAGGACTAAAGTCCTGCTTCCGATGAAAGCGTTGGGGCTGGAGTTACTCCCCTAGTACCTCTCGCACGATGTTCTCAAATTTGTCAATCTCGACCAAAAAAGCATCGTGTCCGTAGTCGCTATCGATTTCGTGGTAGCTTACTTTTTGTTTGTTGCGTTGCATCATTTTGTAGATATGCTCCATTTCGGCAGGGAAAAAGAGGTAATCGGCTTTGAAACTGATCAAATGAATGGAGGCTTTGATACGCACAATAGCCTCATAAAGCGAGTCGTAACCTCGTGAGAGATTGAAAGTATTGATGGCTTTGATGATGTAGAGGTAGCTAAGGGGATCAAACATCTTGGCAAAATTGGCGGTATTGTACTCCATATAACGCTCCACTTCGTAGCGTCCAAAAAGCTCAAAGAGTCCATCGTTATTGACGTAATTGCGTCCAAATTTTTTGTCCATCGAATGAGGAGAGAGGTAAGAGATGTGTCCCGCTACCCTGCCGATTGCCAAACCATCCAACCCCTCCTCTTTGAAGGCATCTTTGTCGTAATTGCCATCTTGAAATCGTGGGTCTTTGCGAATAGCCTCCATGGCGACTTTGTTAAACGCTATCGTCCACGGGCGAGTGGCGTAGGTCGTCGCCAAAGGGATAACATCATCGGCAAAGTCTGGAAAATCCACAGCAAACTGCAATGCTTGCATTCCCCCCATCGAACCTCCTACAATGGCTCTAAGGTGATAGATTCCCAATGTCGCCAAAAAGTTTTTTTGGGCTTTTATCATATCTTTGATGGTCACAACGGGAAACTTGAAGCGGTAGGGTTGCTCACTGGGGTAATTTTGGCTCATAGGCCCAGAACTTCCAAAGCACGATGCCAGTGTATTGGTACAAATGACACAATATCTATCGGTATCAATCGCTTTGCCGCTACCAATCAAACCATCCCACCAACCCGCCTTTGAGTCATTTTCATAAACTCCAGCGGCATGATGCGAACCGCTTAGTGCATGACACACCAAAACCGCATTGCTTTTGTCGCTATTGAGTTCTCCGTAGGTCTCATAAGCAATGTCATAGGGTTCAAGTATCCGCCCACTCTCAAGATACAAAGGGGAGGTAAAGTGTGCAATATCGGTCTTAATTTTCATTTTATTCCATTTCTCTTCATAAACCTGAATTATCCCCAATTATCGTTTAGAGTTAGCTTTTTTGCTCCCCTCGATAAGTCGTGCAGGGGATTTAAGGAGTCGTTCAATCATGCCCAAAGGAAGCGAAACCATATCTTTGATAGCGTGAGATTGTACTTGTGGATTGTCCAATGAGCCTCGTATCGTCACCCCCGTAGCGACACTTTTGCCATCGCCTACCAAAATATACCCCACAATAGGAATAGCCCCTACCACCTTGCCAATCTCACGTGCGGTCTGTACGGCTAAATCTATCGATACCAAATGGGTAGCCAAATTGATTTCACCTGCCCCTACAATCGTCGATGAACCTCCCACGATACGAATCGATTTGAGCTTGATAAGGTTTTGGTTGATGATGCTGTACTCTATTGCACCCTCTTTTATCTTGTAGCCTTTGTCGTTAAATCCTGGATTGGAGAGGGCTACAAGTGCGGGAATGGCGTTGAGAAACGCTACGATATTGTTGTAGCCTTGAAACCGCTCAAGTGTACCGCCCTCAATCACTATCTTACCCTCTATCTGCTTTTGGGTATCTCCTGCTAGATGAAGCGTGTATTTTCCGCCCTTTAGAGCGTCGAAGTTGATAAGTGGATGGAGCATCGTATCATCAATATTGACCGCATCAATAGCAATCTTATCGCCTACTTTTTTGAAATAGAGATTGGCAACGCCGTCGTTGCTTTGGAAAAGGAGTCGATTGCCGTCCATATCGATAGAGTAGTGAGAGGTTTTGAGCTGATATTTTTTGTAGGAGATGATAGAGTTTCTGCCCAAAATGGTGAGATTGTCAATCGTTGATGCGTCGGTTTTGCCATTGCCTTTGCTCTTGCCGCTGGGTTTTTGGAGCAATTTGTGCAAATCGATGTGCAAATCCTTGACATAGACGGTATTATTATAGGTAGAGTAGTTGATTTTGTTGCCAAAGATTTTGAGTTTAAGCTCCCCTTTTGTGATACTCCCCTCAAAGGGCAAACGGGTATGGCACACATCTTTTTGCGAATACAAAAAACACTCTCTCCACTGGGCATGACCGCTTAATGCAAAGTCATGAAAATCGTGCGTTGTGAGCTTGAGTTTGCCGCCATCAAGCATGGAGGGCAAAACCTTGACGTAGGACTTGATGCGGTTAATATCTTCAAAATCCATCACAATATTGGATTGTTGCGTATAGATAGCGGTTTGAAGCGTAGGAATGTTAAAGCGTACCCCCTCATCGTACTCCAGTGTAACGGGTAGCTTCAAGCCAGAAGCATGCACAATCCTCTTTTTGCCTTTGGTGACACTAAAACGCTCCAAATCGACATCCAAATCCGCCTTTTTGTGAGCCAATTTCACCTCTCCTGTCACTTTGCCTTTGTAGAGTGGGGTTTCCAAATAGACCTCTTTGAGGGTGACTACTTTGTTGGCGTAGCTAATTTTGGCTCCGTTGATAGGCAAAGGGGCTTTGGCGATGTGTACCTCTCCTTTGGTGAGATTGAAATCCCCTCTAAAAGTAGCTTGATGGGTTTTGAGATTGACCCCGATACGCAACAAAGCCTCCGTAACTCCACGCTTTTGCACAATGGGGACTTTGAGTTTGTACGCCTCCAATATCTCTTTGATGGTACTATCAAATTGTGTGGTGAGATTGAGATCGACTTTGAGATGCTGTACGCTTTCATCCAAATCCTCAATGGCTACGAATGCGGAGGTGATATTTTTCTCTTTGTAGGTGGCATGACGTGGGAAAAAGTACAAATTGCCCTTTTGGTAGCGTATGGCTACTTCTGGAATAGTAACCGACTCATTGAGATCTTTTTGAAAATAGACCTTAAGCCCTTGAGCGTAAGCTTCACCGTAGAGCGAATCCATATCAAGCTTAAACGCACCATTGACAATCTCCCCTTTGGCCTCAAAGTGATTGACTCTGTAGCGTTTGGCTAAGGCACGTTTGAGTATCCACTCGTTGGTTTTGGGCTTTTTGATAAAGCGATGGATGATACGTTCGATAGAGCCTGTCTCATTGGCATCAATCTTCAACGCTACGAGATTTTTGACTTTGCCAAAATCAAACTTCCCCTCAATGTCGTAGGCTCGATACCCTCCTTTGCTCTCTATCGTGCCGCTTTTTAAATGATAAACCACTTTGCCCCAGAGTGTAATATCCTCTTGTTTGATATAGAGCAACGATACATCGGCGTGGAGTTCTTGACCATGACGTTTGATATCGACTACGCTCTCGTACTCATCGCTCACAACGTGCAAGAGATTATTGACGTAGTTGATGGCGTAGTGGTTGTTTTTGAAGACAACTTTTTCAAGCTGTACCAACTCAAAAAAGGTAAATCCATACTTGATACGATCAAATATTTGGTCAATATTTTCAATTTTTGGACTCTGTTTGGTTTTTTGAAGCACCACCTGTTTGGCTTTTAGAATAAGTTTTTTATCTAGTTTTAGGTATAATCCATCCACACTGATGTTGTAGAGTTTGAATTTCTCAATCGAAATACCTGCATAGAGCCAAACGACAAGGGATAGAATTAAAGCAATGATAAAAAGCACAATATTACGAATAATAGCGTGGATAGTCGATACGGTTTTGATAATCACTTTTTCACTCCTTTTTTACCTCTCCGTGCCTGTCACCACACAAAAAACACTCTATATCCCCAAGGGATCGATTGGCAAAATTATAACACATCTAACTAAAAACGGACACAATTTATCACTAATTGATACCTATTTGATGCGTCTTATTGGCTCACCCAAAAGCGGTCATATCCAAATGCCCTCTACCACCATGAACCGAATAGAGTTTTTGATGGCTCTTACCAACGCACGTTTTGCTATCCAAAAAATCACCCTCATTCCAGGCGAAACCACATATATTTTTCTCCAAGAGATAGCCGCTCAGCTTAGACTCGATGAAGCCAAACTCTTAAGTGAGTACGACAAGCAATCCCCCTACAAAGAAGCGGGAATCTATCCCGACACCTACCACCTACCCCACGGTATCAAAGAGGAGAAACTCATAGCCTTTTTGGTAGCCCAAAGCAACAAAAAATACGCCACAATCTACACCCAAGAGACCAACCAAACGCTTGATATTTATACCTTCAACACCATCTTAACCCTAGCTTCGATTATCCAAAAAGAGGCCGCCAATGAAGCCGAGATGCCTATCGTCGCCTCTGTAATCTACAACCGCCTTGCCCAAGATATGCCTTTGCAAATGGATGGCACACTCAATTACGGCAAATACTCCCACATCAAAGTCACCGCTAAGCGTATCAAAGAGGACACCACCCCCTTCAACACCTACAAAAACAAAGGCTTCCCGCCCTACCCTGTCTCATCGGTATCCGCCCCCGCTATCCGTGCCGCCCTCAAACCCGCCACCACCGACTACCTCTACTTCGTCAAAAACGCACAAGGCACCCACGACTTCACCCAAACCTACGGCAAACACATCGAAAATATCAAAAAGGGGTGGTAATAATTGTCAATAAAAAGTCCAGAGATATTAGAGGAGATAGAGTATCAACACTTTTTAAAACGCAATCTTGCCCTTGCGTCCCAGCAAACCCAAGAAGATGATACGCTACTTGATGGACTTGATGATATAGATATACTAACCACCCAAGAGATAGAGAGCATTGAGAATATTCTTTATAATCTACTGGGGTGTAGCAACAAAGAGTGATTGTTTGGTGATACGATTAGGATTGCTCCTACTCTCAATCAAAAAAATGGTATAATATTCCTACCAAATGTAGCAAAAGGAAAGTTTATGCACAGTGTAGCGATTCGAGATTTGAAAAACAACCCCTCTTCTATGACCAAATATTTGGATGAGGGGAGTAGTGTATTTGTCACCAAACACGGTAAGCCTATTGGTATAACCTTGCCTCTCAATGATGATATCTTCTCTATCGGTGTCAAAAAATCGGTAGCTGTGGAGCTTTACAAAATGGGCAATATATCACTGGGCAAAATGGCGGAGATTTTGGAGATAAACAAAGCCCAAGCGATGCATCTACTCAATACTCAAAATATCTCATGGATAGAAGATGATATTGACCAAATCAAATCAGAGGTTAGCAATATGATGACTCCTGCGGTCTATCAAGAGGTGTGTGTCCAAAATGGGTAGATTTGCAAACTGTAAACTTTGTTTGAACAATATAGTTAGTATTGTAAAGTAAATTTATCAAAATTTTGATTTTAAATTATGAAAAAATCCTATATTCAAGCTCTTTAATGGCAGTGAGTTGTCTATCGTTCGTATATAGAGTACTTTTTGTCATTAAGGCAGTTGAGTTTATTTTGGGATAAATAGATAACAATATTGCTATCCAAGAGGATTCTATTCCCACTCATCACGCATCTTTCGTTGCCACTCTATGGGATTATCAATGGTGTCAAAAGCTCTGATATCTTGATGTCGTTCTAAGTGATCTCTAATCTGCGACTTTTGGCTATGGGTCAAAATGGGCGAAACGGGGTCTTCTTTGGAGGAGAGGTGAATCAAATGCTTTGGCAATGAATTGAGAAAAAAGAGTATATGATCATAAATTGATTCGCTTACCTCAATTTCTAATCTTTTCATAGTAGCTCCTTTGTGATTAGCTAGAGCTTATTGTAGCCAAAAAGGGCTAATAATCCAATGCTCATCGACTATCAAAAGAGAAGCAACACATCAATATAGTGCTCATTCTAGCACTCAAAATATCGACAAAAAGAGGTTTTATATCGTTTGAAGCTATCCGTCGAGATTGTTCCGTATCGTTTAATCACGGCATTTTTGGAGACCACAAAGGTTTTGCGTAGCATCAGTTTGGAGGGTTTGGGAATCGCACCATTTGCAAAATGACTATTATCGATTATCTGTTCATCAAGATTAAGCTTTTGTATCTGAGAGCTAATGGGAATGGCGATAAAATCATTGTAGGGTAAGTTGTCTTTGAGTACCAAAACGGGGCGTTTTTTGGAGCTTTGCATATCTGAAAAGTAAAACTCACACAACACAACATCTTTGGCTCTTACTTCCACACTTCATCCTCACGGCTATCGTTCCACTCATCTATCAAATTGGCACTATGATTTGAAAAGAGTTGAACCTCTTCATCATCAACTAGAGGTTTGCTTTTGATCTCTTTTGTAGAGAGCAAGCGTACCACGAGCTCATCGACTCTCATCCTAAGCCCTTGTGCCTGAGCAATCAATTGGGCTTCTAAAGAAGGGTTATCAATGGTAATCATACACACTCCTTATAGATTTTTTACTATTATAGCAAAACTTTGCTAGGTTTGACACTGCCAAAGGGCTAAATAAAACATTTGCAAGTAGTACTTTAGCTCCTCAAGACAAAAAGCCCCTTTGTGATTAGCTAGAGCTTATTGTAGCCAAAAAGGGCTAATAATCCAATGCTCATCGACTCTCAAAAAATCACAAAACGCTACCAAATCTACCACCTACTCCTACAATACTTTAAATAATACCCAATTAACACCCCTTTAAACTCTTTTTAAATATAATCAATTGATTGAAATCTTTGCTGTGCCTGTGTGTGGTTTGTTTGTGTAAAAAATATTAAGGAGTATCTTATGTTTATTGGAAATATTAATTTAATACAAAGGAATAATGTAACCACTCACCCCATCACCTAAGCCAAAATTAAAGTAAAAAACCTCTAA
>DYMA01000264.1 GCA_020721815.1 Sulfurovum sp.
ATGCTAATGCCATCAAAGTCTTTATTGTTGATGATACCGTAGAGGGTAAAACAGGCAAATATATTGAGGGGAGTCGTGATGGGCTTTGGAGTAATAAAGAGAAGCGAACTATCAGGGGAATCAATATAGTTTCTCTTAATTACAGTGATGGGTATTCCAACTTTATGATTGATTTCGCTATGGCTATGGGAAACTATGCACGAGTCAAGTTTGAAGAGTTTGCCCAAGAACTAGATGTTCGCTCAATTGCCTACAAGCGACGTTTAGAGATAATGGATGGGAAGTCCAAGATAGCTATTGATATGGTTAAGAGAGCCGTAAAAAGCGGTATTTACGCCGATTACCTCCTTGTGGATAGTTGGTATTCCAAACCAGTGTTTATTCAAGAGATGAATGAATTGGGTTTAAAAGTCATCTCACGAATTGCCAACAATAATAAGATTTGGAACTTTATGGGTGATGAAAAAACCCTGAATGCTGTGTATGAAAAGTATAAAAAGCTCAAAGATTCCAAGGCAGGACAGTATGGAAAAAAGATCAGATTCTCTTACTTCTCATGCACCATTGAACATAAAAATGCAGGTAAAATCAAAGTTGTTTTTATCAAAACCACAGACAATCTAATCCCTATTGCTTCTACTGATTTAACACTAAACGATGAAGAGATTATTGAGATTTATAAGCGACGATGGGATATCGAACAAGGGTATAAAGAGCTTCGTGAACACTTTGGATTTGGACAAGAAGAAAACAGAATCTATGAAGCACTTATTGCACGAATGACACTCTCATTTTTTGCTTATAATATTGTCAGCTACATCAATAGAATCAGTCATGAGCCAAAAACTATCGGTGGATTGTTTAAAGATTTAGAGTGTGAACTCTATACTCTCTCGATTGCTATGCAAGCTTTTATAGACATTATGGACAAAATAGCAAAAATTGAAACGATAGTCAATAGGAATGAGGACTTTATGGATATAATAGCCACTCTACGCAATACAACTCAAGAATTGCTTGGATTTAGGTGCGAAAGATGAGTATCTATATCCTTGGTCTTGATATCTATGATCTGGAGTTTGTCGATAAAGAGTTGTAGCGTGTTGAAAAACGCGAAGCGGATATTGTGGCTACATGTAAGATAGATGCCATAGCGTCCATCTTGCATCTTGAAATTCAAAACGATAACGATGC
>DYMA01000117.1 GCA_020721815.1 Sulfurovum sp.
CCCCTGCGTGACAGGCAGGTAATCTAACCAACTGATCTACCACCGCACCTAAAAAATTTTTAATGTTGGATTATGGATGCTAAATTATTTTCATTCAACACTCAAAATTCATCGTTTAACATTACTAATGGTGGTCGCTACAAGACTCGAACTTGTGACATCTACCTTGTAAGGGTAGCGCTCTACCAACTGAGCTAAGCGACCCAATCAAAAATTAGTGGTGACCCATCTAGGATTCGAACCTAGGGCCCATTCATTAAAAGTGAATTGCTCTACCAGCTGAGCTAATAGGTCAATAATTTTTGGGTGGGCAAAATTATATCTTACTTTTAAATATTTGTCAATAGTTTTGAAAAAATAATAACTCATTTTTTATTTATTGAGGGATCTTTTTGGAAAAAGAGAGCGTTGATGTTTATGAGATAAGTTGCTCATAAAGCATCTCAATAGCTCTAATGGTGGCTTGGGTTTGTATATCTTCACGGTTGCCATCAAAAAGATTGTGCGTTATCTTGATTGTATCGGGAGTTAAAACACCAATATAGACAGTACCGACGGGCTTAAGCTCACTTCCACCATCGGGTCCTGCGATACCGCTAATGGCTATGGCGTAGTCACTCTTTGTCATTTTGGCAACCCCTCTAAGCATCTGTTCAACGCACTCAAGACTTACCGCACCAAACTCCTCAAAGATGGAGTCTTCGACACCTAGCCATTGATGCTTGATAGCGTTGGAGTAGCTCACGACTGAGCCGTTAAATACCGACGAGACTCCCCCAACGGCTGTAAAAGCACTCGCTACTCGTCCGCCCGTACAGCTCTCTGCAAAACTTACACTGCGATGCGTCTGTTTTAATCTATCGATAATTTCTACTACTTTTTTCATCATGTTAGTAGGACTTTAAATAGCTATTTTCACTCAAATAGAGATAGAGTTTGCCCAGTAGCTCATCTTTTTCACGACTTGTAAGGGTAGAAATCTCTTCGATTTTGTGTTTGAGCGATTTATCAATGTAGCTTGTGTCGTAATCAAGGTCATCAAGCAAATCGACAAGATTTTGAGCCTCTATAATATCTTCAAAGATATATTGCCCATTCTCATCAAATTTCACAATGACTTCGGTAGGGTGCGTGAAGAGATTGTGCTTCATCCCTAGCACCTCTTGATAAGCCCCTGTGAGGAAAAAGCCCAAATAGTAATCCTCATTGTCCAAATCAATATCGTGCAAATTGAGCGGTAGCTCTTTGTTGTAGCCTATTTCACCGTCGCTATCGCAGGTAATATCCCAAATAGTAGCCGAACGGGTTGGTTTTTTGGATAGGTGCGAAAGCGGCACGATAGGGAAGTGTTGTCCCAAACCCCAAAAATCGGGAATCGATTGAAAGATGGAGAAGTTTACCAAATAACGCTCTTGCACTTTGTTTTGTATCTCCCTAAGCTCTTGAATGTGTTCATTTTCGAGCAACGATGTGGCCTTTTTGATAATAAGGTCGGCTAAAATTTCACTGTTAGAGCGATCGACGATGTCAATATAGCCCAAATCAAAGAGTGTCAAAAGAGACTCCATGTGGTCAAGTGCATCGTGGAGATACTCTCGTGCGGTGCTTTTTTTCATGGTGCTGTAGAGTTCGTAGAGTTCTTGAACCAAAGGCGGGTTTTGCTCTTTGAGACGCAGGGCTTTTTCGTGATACTCTTGCGAAAAGAGTTCCAATACAGGTGCTACTGTGACAGTGTGAGCCGAAGAGACAAAACGCCCCGATTCAATAAATATTTCAGGTTCATTAACCTCGTTGCGTTTGGCAATTTCAGACATTGAAAAGACAACGTCGTTGGCAAATTCACCGATGGAGTAGTTGCGATCGCGTTTGGCGATATGTTGGCTATACTCTACGGCTAATCCTCCCCCCAAGTTGATGGCGTTGAGGTTTTTAGCCCCCATCTTTTTGAGTTGGGCGTAGATGTGTCCTGCTTCTCTAAGTGCCTTTTTCATCGGTGATATTTCGCTCATTTGTGAACCGATATGGAAGTGAATCATGTAGAGTTTGCTAAGGAGTTTGTGCTTTTTGAGCATATCATAGACTTCAAGTAGCTCTGTGGAGGTGAGTCCAAATTTGGAATCGTACCCACCGCTTTTGGCCCATACGCCCACACCTGAGCTGTGAAGCCTGATGCGTACACCTATTTTGGGGGCAAAGATGCGAAACTCTTGACTAATTTCCAAAATGGTCTTAAGCTCATTGAGTCCTTCGATAATAATGGTGATGTTGTGACCCATATTTCCTGCTATAAAACAAAGCCCAATCATATCTCGGTCTTTAAACCCATTGACCGTAATTGGCTCTCCCATGCGTGTGTGTGACATAGCAATGATAAGTTCCGCCTTGCTTCCTGCTTCTAATCCGTAGTTAAAATCTTTGGATATATCGACAATGGTATTGACAAAATTGGGAAACTGATTGACCTTAAGAGGAAAAACGGCCTGAAAAGAGCTTTTGTACTCAAGTTCGGCTCTGGCACGATTAAATTCATAAAACAATGAAGCAATCTGTTTTTTGACAATGTGAGGAAATCGAAAAATCATAGGTCCTCGATAACCCATATCTCGAATCTCTTGTGTAAGTTGCAACAAAGAGGGTTTGTTGCCGTAATTGATGTTTATCGTATCGCCATCAATAATAAAATTATTTTCTGACCATATTTCTAATCCAAAATCTTTCATAAAATAGACCTCACATAAATTGGTAGTATGGCATTATACTCAATTTTTAAACCCGTTAAGATATAATCACTCAAAAAATGAGAAGAGAGCCATGAAAAAGATAAATATTTTGTTTGACCTTGATGGGACACTGATTGATTCGACGTGTGCGATATTGGAGAGCTTTGGTATCGCCTATCAAAATATGAACCAAAACAAACCCGATGATAAGCTTATCAAAGCACAAATTGGGCATCCATTGGAGGATATGTTTGTGACGCTAGGAGTTGATAAAAACGAAGTTGAAGCCTTTGTCTATCACTACAAGATGCACTACCGCAAAATCAATCAAGCCATGACGACGTTGTTACCCCACGCCAAAGAGGCTATTGAGAAGGCTCACAAGGTGGCTCATTTGGCGGTAGTCACGACAAAAACAAGCCAATACTCCATCGAACTGCTTAGACATTTGGGTGTGTTTGACTACTTTGATGCTTTTGTGGGACGTGACGATGTGGAGTTTCCCAAACCTCACCCAGAGCCTATTCACAAAGCTCTCAAAGCTCTTGATAACGGCTACTCCTCATGGATGATTGGTGATACCTGCATGGATATACAAAGTGCTAAAGCCGCCAACATTAACGCCATAGGGGTAGAGTGCGGTTATGTACCTTTGGAAGAGCTTAAAAAGTGCGGTACTATTATCACAAGCAACGCTCTTGAAGCGGTTAAAGTTGTCGTTTTGTACAATATTGGTGATTAATGAGATAAATTTACCCTATAAAAGCACCATTTAAGAATTAGCATATTAAAATAGCATAATACTATAATTGAATTAGGAGAAACGATGGTAGAAATCAGATGGCACAGTCGTGCAGGTCAGGGTGCCGTTACAGGTGCAAAGAGCCTAGGGGATGTTGTCTCTACGACAGGCAAAGAGGTACAAGCCTTTGCTCTTTACGGTTCGGCCAAAAGAGGTGCTGCACTAAGAGCATACAATAGAATTGATGATGAGCCTATTCTTAATCATGCAAAATTCATGAATCCTGACTTTGTTTTGGTTATCGACCCAGCATTGGCATTTACTGATAATATTACCGAACATGAGGATAGTGATACAAAATATATCATTACAACACACCTAAGCAAAGAAGAACTCATTGCAGGTATTCCCGCACTTCAAGGAAGAGAAGAGAGAGTTTTTACCGTCGATTGTGTGCAAATATCTTTGGATACCATTGGACGTTCTATCCCTAATGCACCGATGTTGGGAGCATTTGTTAAAATTTCTGGAATGTTTGAACTTGACTATTTCTTGGAAAATATGAAGAGAGTATTGTCCAAATTTCCACAAAAAATCATAGATGGAAATATGGTTGCAGTCACTAGAGCTTATGAAGAAGTCAAGTAAGAGGAGAGAAAATGCAACATTTAAAATTATTAGCAAACGATAACCGAGGATTAAACGAACTCGAAAACGGTACGGGTCTTGTGGGTTGGAACGAGGTGACACAAGGAAGTATTCTCCCATCATTTGAGGGCGATGCGACCAATATTGCTCATCTCAAATCAGAAGAGCGAACCTACTCAGGATACAACTCTTATACAGCAACGGTTGCTTCTTGGAGGGTATTAAAGCCTGTCTATAACCGAGACATTTGTATTGATTGTCAAAACTGTTGGGTATGGTGTCCCGATAGCTCCATTCTTTCACGCGATAAGCAGATGTTGGGAATTGATTATGACCACTGCAAAGGGTGTTCGGTGTGTGTTGAGGTTTGCCCTACTAATCCAAAATCACTCATTATGTTCAGTGAGCAGACACTGCTTGAAGATGCATTGACTCAGTGGCCAGAGAAAAAGAAAAAAGAAGATAAATAAAAGGATTCCTATGGCAGAAAAATACGATTTACAAGAGAGAGAAGTTTGGGATGGTAACTTTGCAGCTTCTCAGGCGTTAAGACAAGCTCAAGTTGATGTTGTGGCCGCTTACCCTATTACGCCCTCAACGCCAATTGTTGAAAACTACGGTAGTTATGTGGCTAATGGCTATATTGATGGCGAGTTTGTTATGGTTGAATCCGAACACGGTGCAATGAGCGGATGCGTGGGTGCATCAGCAGCAGGAGGACGGGTTGCTACGGCTACCTCTTCGCAAGGTTTTGCATTGATGACGGAAGTTCTTTATCAAGCTTCAGGTATGCGATTGCCTATTGTCCTTACAGTAGTCAATAGAGCTTTGGCCTCTCCTTTGAACGTGCGTGGAGATCACTCCGATATGTATTTGGGACGAGATTCAGGTTGGATTCAGCTTGATTGTTTCAATGCTCAAGAGGCGTACGATATGACATTGTGTGCTTTTAAAATCGGCGAAAACCACGATGTAAGATTGCCAGTTATGGTACATCAAGATGGATTTATCACTTCGCATACGGCACAAAATGTTTATCCGCTAAGAGATGAAGTTGCTTATGGCTTCGTGGGTGAGTTTAAACCTGTCGATGATATGCTTGACTTCTCTCGTCCTGTAACTTATGGTGCGCAAACCGAAGAGGATTGGCACTTTGAACACAAGGCAAGACAACACAAAGCATTAATGGATTCACGAAGCATTATTGACGATGTATTGGCTCAGTTTAAAGAGATTTCAGGACGAGAATACAAAAGAGTAGAGAGCTACATGATGGAAGATGCCGAGGTGGCTATCGTAGCACTTGGTACGACCGTAGAGACGTGTATAGTAGCTGCTCGTGAACTTAGAAAAGAAGAGGGTATCAAGGCAGGAGTTGTAGCTCCACGATGCTTTAGACCTTTCCCATTTGATAAGATTCGTGATGCACTGGGCAATGTAAAAGCAATTGCTTGTTTGGATCGATCGAGTCCAGGCGGTGCGATGGGTGCATTGTTCAACGAAGTAAGTGCTGCTATCTACACAACCGATGCAAGACCATTGGTAACCAACTTTGTTTACGGTTTAGGCGGTAGGGATTTTTCTATAGCGGAAGCTAAAAGAATCTTCAAAGAGCAAAAAGCACACGCCGATGCAGGTAAAATTACAACAGATATCCAACAGTTCTCAGGACTACGAGGACCTCACCTTGGATTTTTCCAAACCAAAAGGAGCTAAGAGATGGCAGCTACATCTATTAAAAATTTAAAAGAATTTTCAACATCAAACGATCGATTTGAAGGAGCGCATACACTCTGTCCAGGGTGTGCACACTCCATGATTGTAAGAGAGCTTATGAACTGTACCGATGACAATTTGGTTATTGCCACCAACACAGGATGTTTGGAGGTTTCTACGGCGGTATATCCTTTTACATCATGGGATACATCTTGGATTCATATCGGATTTGAAAACGCAGCCACAGCAGCAGCGGGTGCTGAAGCGATGTACAAAGCACGCAAAAGAAAAGGAAGCCTCAAAGATAACGATGCACCTGTAAAATTCGTAGCTTTTGGTGGAGACGGTTCAACGTACGATATTGGTTTCCAATGGTTAAGCGGTGCGGTTGAGCGAGGGCATGACTTTACATACATTTGTCTTGACAATGAAAACTACGCAAACACTGGCGGACAACGCTCATCGGCTACACCCATTGGTGCGACAACAACAACCGCACAAGCAGGAAGCCATTCGTACGGCAAAAAAGAGAAGAAAAAAGATATGATTGCCATTATGGCGGCTCATGGAGCTCCTTATGTTGCACAATTGGCTCCCAACAAATGGAAATCAATGGCAAAAGGTTTCCAAAAAGCTCTTGAGACCGAAGGTCCATGTTTTATCAATACTGTTTCGGCATGTTGTACTGAGTGGAAGTTTGATCCCAAAGATACAATCGGCATTACCGATTTGGCTACCGATTCGCTTATTTTCCCCATCTATGAGATTATTGATGGTCACGAGCTTAATATCCTCTACCGACCTAAAAATGTCATTAAAGTAGAGGATTATCTTGCGGCACAAGGGCGATACAAACACCTCTTTAAGCCTGAATACAAACACATCATTGAACTTATTCAAAAAGATGTTGATGATAAATGGAATATGCTCCAAAGAAGAGAAGAAGCTAGAATTTAAAAATTTACCTCTTGTACAAAACAAGTGCGTATGCGACAAATAGGTCGCATACGCACTTTCTCATTTTCTACAAAATCAACCTTGAAATGTGTGATTGTTAAATAATAAAAAGTAAAATAGATTTGATTGATTTAGATATTAGCCTCCAAAAAGGCTAATATTACATAATTGCGTAAGATATATTAATACAAGCAGGAAGTGCTGAAATCTCTTCGATAAGTTTTTTGGTAATTTGCCCATCGACACGCACCACAGCCAAAGCTTGACCTTTGTCGTGTCGTCCGAGTCTAAAATCAGAAATATTAAGTTTGTGTTTAGCTATAATAGTACCCACGTCTCCAATAACTCCTGGTTCATCGTTGTTTCGTATAAGAAGCATTTGACCACCAATTTCTACATCCAAAGAGTAGTTATCAATATTTATAACGCGTTGAATGTTGCCTTCAAATACTGTTCCACCAATAGTAAGAACACCTTGTTCGGTTGTTAATTTGATAGCCACAACGTTATTAAAACCGCTTGTATTGGGTTGTGTGACTTTGATAATCTCAATAGTACGTTCCGCAGCTACAAATTCCGCATTAACAAAGTTGATTTGATCGCTCAATGACTCACTCAAAACACCAACGGTTGCATAAGTACCAAGCGATTCGATGTACTCACCAATATCGCCTTTGGCAATCACTTTGATTGATTTTATGCGTGATTTGGTGAGTTGTGCCGACATATTGCCCATCTTTTGGATAAGCTCTAAAAAAGGACGTACATAATCGGGTAGTTCACTCTCTTTGATAGGTAGATTGAGGGCATTGGGGTAGGCAATCCCTTTGGCGGCC
>DYMA01000118.1 GCA_020721815.1 Sulfurovum sp.
ATTCCCCATAGAAAGGGCTTTTGATGGGTAATTTGACGGGAAGATTCGTTTTAATTAACCAAGAAGCATCAGAGACCCCGTGCAAGTTGGATAGCGCAACTCCATGCGAAGTGTAGATTAAATCCGCCTCTATCGCCGTCCACGTCCAATACTTCGCCTACAAAATAGAGGTTTTTTAGGAGTTTTGATTCCATGGTTTGGGGATTGATGGTGGTCGTATCGACTCCGCCCATGGCTACTTCAGCCCCCTTAAAGCCTTGCGTACCGTTTATCTCTATCTCAAAGTTTTTCAGTGCATAAACCATAGCGTTGATATGTTTTGCATTAAGGCTTTGGGTGGTTTGTGCTGTGAGTTTGAGCCGTCCAAGTATCACCCGTGCGAGTTTTTTGTGGATAAAGCCCTCTAGCCAAAGAGCAATAGGTTTATCGTTTGCAAGGGTACTTTGCAATAGATTGTGCAACGCTTTTTTGCTCCAGTGGGGCATCAAATCGGCTTTGATAGTGCAGTGTTCGTAGTGACTTAACGCCAAAGAGGCAAAACGGCTAATATCTAATACCGCCAAACCCGATACGCCGTAAGAGGTAAAGAGAATATCGCCTGTCGTTTGAACCCTTTGGTCGCCGTTGCAAGAGAGTGTAAGCGTGGCTATTTGTTTGTACCCTGCCAATTGATAAATCTCTTTTTGGGGAGAGGTGAGCTGTACAAGCGAGGGTAGGGGAGGGATGATAGGATGATGAAAGCTTTGGGCGATGATGAGTCCAATGTCGCTACTGCCCAGTTGAGGATAGGCGAGGTTGCCCGAGGCGATGACAAGCTTGTGAGCCAAAAAGCTATCGTTTGGCGTAGTAAGGGTAAAAAATTTCTCTTTTTTGACATCCAAAACCTCTTGATGCCTCTCTATCTTTACCCCCAAACGCAAGGCTTGATACTCCAAAATATCGACAACACTTGCGGCATTTTGACTCATAGGATAGACTCTTCCCTCTTTGCCCTCGTGTGTAAAAATGCCCAATGACTCCAAAAGCCCCTTGATGTACGGGTACTCCACGATGATGTTTGGGGCAAAGTGCGGATTTTGCGAATGGAAGCGATGGGGGGTTATGTGTGTGTGGGTAATGTTGCACTTGCCGTTACCGCTAATGGTAATCTTTTTGCCTATTTGGGCATTTTTTTCCAACACCAAAACCTCTTTGCCTTTTTGAGCCAAGAGTATCGCCGACATCAAGCCACTCGCCCCTCCACCGATGATGATGTATGGATGGATTTTCATTATTTGGAGCGATTGTATTTTAATCTAAGTTGCTCTTTGATGCGTTTTTTGTAAGTAGTGGATAAATCACTGCGACCGCTACCATCAAGTCCAAAAAGGTCTTTACCTAGCTCATAAGGAGTTTGTTTTGGGGTTGTATGAGCATCAAAAAAACTGGATAATGCCTCTCTAATCACTTGTGTTTTTGTCATATTGTACTCTTTTATGAAGTGATTAAGTTGATGTTCCAAGGAGCTATCAAGCCGAACGCTTATCATTGTGGATTCCTTTGCTGTATTTGTTGTACATATTGTAATACGCTATCCATTAAATCCCTATAAAAGTTTTGCTATAATAGTGTCATATTTTTTTTGAAAGTGAAGGCAATGGCAAATATATCTTATAAAGATGCAGGTGTTGATATTGATGCAGGAAATGATTTTGTAGAGGCGATTAAGAGCGATGTCAAATCGACGTTTGATAGCAATGTAATTGGAGGAATTGGCTCGTTTGCGGGGGCGTATGCACTGCCTAGCGGATACAAAGAACCCGTCATTTTATCGGCTACCGATGGGGTAGGAACGAAGCTGATGTTGGCTATCCAAAGCGGTAAACTCGATAGCGTTGGAGTCGATTTGGTAGCGATGTGTGTCAATGATTTGATTTGCAATTTTGGTACACCGATGTTTTTTTTGGACTACTACGCCACAGGCAAACTCGACCCCCAAAAGGCTCACGCCGTCGTATCGGGCATTGCTAGAGGGTGCAAAGAGGCACAGTGTGCATTGGTAGGAGGCGAGACGGCTGAGATGCCAGGGATGTACGCTTCAGAGGATTTTGATTTGGCAGGGTTTGCGGTAGGGATTGCTGAACGTTCCCAAATGGATAGAGTAGCACTCATCAAAGAGGGACAATCGCTTGTGGCCCTTCCTAGTAGCGGAGTGCACTCCAACGGCTATTCGTTGGTACGTAAGCTCTTTTTTGATAAACTAGGCATGAAATTTGAAGATGAGTTTAAGGGTAGGGCGTTGATTGAGACGCTCATGACACCGACTAAAATTTATGTCCAGGAGTTCAAAGCCAATCAAGACAAAATCGTAGCCCTTGCCCATATCACAGGGGGCGGAATCGTCGAAAATCTCCCGAGAGTTTTGCCTGAGGGTATCAAAGCCGTCATCAAAAAAGAGGCTATTAGAGTCTTGCCTATCTTTGAATTTATGGCTCACTATGTCGATGAAGAGGAGATGTACCGCACCTTCAACATGGGCGTTGGGATGATTTGGGTAGTTGAAAACGAACATCTCGAAGCGGTATGCGAATCTACAGGCGGATACCTTATTGGACATTTAGAAGCTGGGGAGAAGGGCGTAGAGTGGGCTTAGTCTCTGCCCCTATAGAAGAGGAATTTTTAAGATAGTTATTTCACACTCTCAGGAGAGGTGGAGCGAGAAGACAATCACTTGTTTGCTATTGCACAAAATTTTCTCGACTCGTGTTTGCCACAATGTGCCAAAGAGATGCTTCTCGTGGTGGTTTGCTTTGCCTTGTAGGATTTTGGTCATAAGGGGCGGTATCTTTTCATCGGGGGCGATGGATGAGGGGTCGTAGCGTATATCGACAAAGGCGTGGGTATCGTTGCGCATGAGTCGCATGGTGGCTTCTATGTTTTGAGCAAAGTGCATACGATGGGTGCGATTAAATTGCCCTCCTATCCCTTTGAAGCCCGAATTATCGGTAGCTCCTGTGATTTGGGTAGCAATAGCGGCTATGACACCTGTCGTTTCGCTCTCCAAAGGCTTTTGAAAGCTTGCCTCTATTTCGCCTCGCTGGGGTAATGTTTCGGTATAGAGAGCCTTTAAGCCTTCTCGTATCATCAAATAAGCTCCTGCAACCGTGGGGCAACTGTGTCCTGCCAATTTGACAACATCCAAATAACCAAACCTTATCACGCCCTCTTCAAAAGTACCCAAAAACTCCGAGAGTCCATCGTGCAATGTGATAGGCTCAACCCTATCGTAAAAGCTAGGATAACGCATCAAAATCTCTTGCCCTCATAGTAGTCATAGACCCATTGGGCTACGGTGTCGAGTTCTTCGTCGCTGATTTTGCCTTTTTGGGAGGGCATAAGACCAAATCTATCCAAAGCCCCGCCGTTGCACATGCTCTTATCAAGGTGCGGATTGAGAACATAATCTTTGATAAAGGCTACGACTACGGCACGATGGATTTCGTTGTCAATATCTTCTACTATTTTAATATTGCTTTTGAGTTGATGCGAGACCTCTATCATGGGTGGGGCTTTCATCTGCTTGATATGCTTAAGTGTCTCTTCTTTGGAGATAAGTTTGACATGGCACGAAGCACACTGCGCATCAAATATCTTTTCGCCATTGAGTGTATTTGCCTCCAAGGACCCCAAAAGGGCTAAAATAATCAATTGCTTCACAAAGTATCCTTTTTTGTGCAACTGTAGCGTAATAGTGCGACTTAGGGCATTGACCTATATCAACGCAGGGGTTAGGGTGTTTACCCAATTATATCAAACCTTTTTTGGTTTTGGCTTCGACTATCCCACGACGCAAAACGGTATAGCTGGGCAATTTGATGGGTAAAATAATGTCATTGAGATCACCGCTGTGGATACACTCAAAGACTTTACCGCTAAGCGACTCAATCTTTTTGAAGTGTAAAAAGTATCGACCGCCCTCTTGCACAATCTTCCCGTACGCATTTTCAAGAGGTTCAACGGTTTGACCTACGGGTAAGAGAATCTCTACGCTATCACCCAAACACGTTTTGTCTTTGCAGCTCCATGTTAGCCCATCTTCGCTCACAATCCCTGCTACTTGATGCGTACCGTCGGTGATGGTAAAGCCGTGGCTTTGGGTATCGTTTTTTTCATACGGGCGGGAGAGGAGATAGGCATCGGTGAAGCCTCGGTTTTGGGTAGTATGAATCTCCTCTTGATATTTGTTGGCATCAAAAGACCCTGCGTAGCTATCGTCTATGGCGGCTCGATAGGCTCTTGTGACGGTGGTGAGGTAGTAGGGTGATTTGGTACGTCCCTCGATTTTGAGGCTATCAATAACGCCGCTTTGGATAATATCATCGATGTGCGAAACCATATTCATATCTTTGGCATTCATGATGTAAGTACCCACCTCGCTCTCCTCTTCGAGTCTAAAGGTGGTATTGGTCTCTGGATTGTGGGCGTAAATCTCATAAGGAAACCTACAATCATTGGCACAACTTCCACGATTGGGTACTCGCCCCATTTGCAAAGCCGAAATCAAACATCGTCCGCTGTAAGCAAAACACATCGAACCGTGAACAAAAATCTCTATTTCAAGCTCTGGTATAGCACGTTTAATCGCTTCGCAATCCTTGAGACTAATCTCTCGTGCTGCAATGATACGCTCCACGCCCATATCGTAATAGACCTGTGCATCCATGGCGTTCATCACATTGGCTTGTGTGGAGAGGTGCATAGGAATATCGGGGGCAATCTCACGGCACATACGCACCACCCCAGGGCTAGAGACGATAATAGCATCGGGGGCAAGGTCACGCATTTTGGCGATATGGTTGCGGTACAAATCAAGCTGTGAGTTGAAAGGAAAGCCATTAATTGTAACATAGACTTTTTTATTTAAAGCATGGGCGTATTGGATCCCCTCTCTAAAAGAATCGATATCAAACTCTTTGCCCGAACGAATCCGAAGCGAAAAGGTACTCGTCCCTCCATACACCGCATCCGCCCCATAAGCAAACGCCATTTTAAGTTTTTCCAAATTACCCGCTGGAGCCAAAAGCTCGATTTTGTTTTGCATTGTTTCTTGTCTCTCTCTTTTTATTGAGGGTATTGTACAATAATGGCTCTAAAATTAGAGTGAAAAGAGCGGTTTGATAGAGTAGCTCGACACTCTACGAATAGTTTTTTGAGAATAATTTTTGATATAATGATACCAAAAGGAGTCTGCAATGCAAACCATAGAGCTTAAAATAGAAGACAACTATATGGATAGTGTAATGAATATCCTAAAAAGTCTCAAAGATGATATGATAAAAGAGATACATATCAAAAATTCAAAACCTACCCCAAAAAGTACCTCACCACTTATTGATGAATTGGACAAAATTATCAATACAAAAAGCAAAAAAAGTATTACTGTAGATAGAAATTCTATTTTCAATCCCCATGAAGAGTTGTGTCATGATATATCTTGATACCAACGACCAAGGCTTTAAAAAACTTCAAGATATTACCGATATGGAGATAGTCATCTTATGAACACCAACTTCTACCAAACAGGCGGTACGCTTCCTGCTAACTCACCATCGTATATACCACGAGAAGCCGATAGGATGCTTTATGATTACCTCAAAGAGGCAAAGTATTGCTATGTACTCAATGCACGGCAAATTGGTAAATCCTCTCTAAGGGTACGCACTTCCAAGCGATTGGAGGAGGAGGGCTATCGATGCGTCAATATTGATATAACGGTTATCGGTAGTAAAAATATTGAAGTTGATAAGTGGTATTTTAGTCTCATCAACCGTATCATCAAGCAACTCAATCTTAATATCAAAGAGTACAAAGCTTTGTGGCTAGAAAATGACAATGTAACTGTCATAGACCGTTTTGCTCAAGTGATTGATAAAATACTTGATGAGTGCAAAGAGAGTATTGTAATCTTCATCGATGAAATTGATTCTATTTTGGGGATTGATATCTTTAGTGCCGATGATTTTTTTGCGGTGATTCGCACCTTTTACAATCTCCGTAGCGAAGATACCCGATACAACCGCTTAAGCTTTGCTATCTTTGGGGTGGCACGGGCGGAGGATTTGATGAGGGATGCGAGTCGAACCCCTTTTAATATCGCTCACGCTATCAAGCTCACGCAACTAAGCTTTGAAGAGTCAATGCCTTTGCTTGATGGACTCATCAACCAAACCATCCCACCCAAAGAGATTTTGCAAAAGGTATTTGACTACACCTCAGGGACTCCCTACCTTACCCAAAAGATACTCGCCCACATTGCCTCCCACCCTATCGCTCAACTAGAAGATATTGATACGATAGTCCATCAACTCTTCATACAAGATGGCTTCAAAGAGTCCAATATTAGCAATATCCAACAGCGTATCGTAGGGGATACAAACTACAATGTCAAAATGCTCCACCTCATAGCCCAAATGATAGAGGGGAAATGCCCAGCCAACGAGAGCGACAACGCCCAAATCTACCTCAAACTCTCAGGAGTCGCCAAAAGCGAAAATGGGTTTTTGGTTTACAATAATGCAATCTACCAAAGGCTCTTTGACAAACCATGGCTAGAAGAGACCCTAGCCAAAATCGACAGACCCTTTGCCAAAGATTTAAATCGATGGGTAGAGCTACAATACGACAAATCGGCACTGCTACGAGGCGAAGTGTTGAAAAAAGCAAAAGAGTGGGCAGAAAATAGGGATGATTTGAGCCACAATGAGAACGCCTATCTACGAAAGAGTATCGAAAACGAAGCCCAAAGAGACCGCATCAAAACACTCTGGCTATCTAGCATCATTATTTTGATTGTATCTATTGGACTTCTCTATTATTACTTTGAAAATAGAGAGTACAAAGTGAAGCTAGACAATACAGAATCGGGGATAGATAATCGACTGGCTATCTTGAAAAATGCTACCAAAGACGATAGAGAGTACCAAAACTACACCATACCCACACATATAGACGAAGTCGTAGAGATAGATGAAGAGCTACTCAAACACTACGGGATAGTCGATAGAGCCTTAGTCAAGAGCCACTCGGCAATTGTGCAGATTTTGTTTAATACCATAGAGTTTAACTACTCCGAAAAAGTATCGTGGTTCAACACACTACCCTCTATGAGCGATACCCAAAAAGAGGAGTTTTTCAAAATCCTCCAAACCAAAGCCAAGCAAGATTATACAAAGATAGGAGATAAGCATATTGTCAAAGGAGAGTACGAGAAAGCCTTGCATATCTATGAAAAAGCTCTTATTGTCAATCCCAAAAATGATGAAGCCTATTTTAATATGGGAGTTGCTTATTATAATTTAAAAGAGTACGACAAAGCACTCACTGCCTATCAGAAAGCCATTGAGATAAATCCTAAAAATGATTATGCCTATATTTTTATGGGATTTACTTATGCTCGTTTAAAAGAGTATGACAAATCTATTACTGTCTTTCAAAAGGCTCTTGATATAAATCCTAAACATGATTATGCCTATAACGCTATGGGAATTTCTTATCGTAATTTAAAAGAGTACGACAAAGCACTCACTGCCTATCAAAAAGCCATAGAGATAAA
>DYMA01000265.1 GCA_020721815.1 Sulfurovum sp.
TTTTTTGCTGTTTTTATTTTAAGGTTTTTGGGGTAGAGGGGGGTGAGTGGTTACGGTTTTTTAAAGAAGAGCTAGGCATTACTCGATGATAATTGAAAAAAAACCAAAGTTTGCAAAAGCTTTAACCAATATTTTACGTCGCATTACCAACGATAAACCTTTGGCTTCTATCAAATTTGAACAAGAGATCGATAGACGTATCAAAGGGTTGATAGATTTTCCCTATCAATATCGCCCCTCGTACTATTTTGAAAACAAAGCCTATCGGGATATGGTCTATAGCGGTTACACGATTATCTATAAAGTAACTCAAGAAAAAATTATGATACTTGAAATATTCAAATGGCAAGAGCGATATAGAGGAGAAGCGGTAGTGTTGGCTCATAGTAGTGGCGTTGTGACCATTTCGCATCTTATTGAGATGTCAGTTGCTCCTGTCTTTTTGATAGCAGGGGTGGCGGGGCTACTCAATGTCTTTGTGACACGTTTGGCACGTGCTATTGATAGACTCGAAGCACTTGATGAATACAATAGCAAACAACATCGCCAAAACAGTGCCTACAAAGAACCCGATTACATACATGAGATGCGTGAAATTTTGCTTAGACGTATGCGAAACTCCAATCGTGCTATCTTTTTTGCTACTATTACAGGACTTATGGTGGCGATTGTGATTATCTGTGTCTTTACGAGTGCATTGCTGGGTGTACATACCGAGGGGCTTATTGCCGTTTTATTTATTTTGGCAATGGTATCTTTTAGCCGAATATTTGAAATTGTGAAACACCTTACTTCACGACATATTCAATTTATCGTTCGTACTGAGCCTGTCGAAGTACATCAAACTTAAGACCCTTCGACTCTTCGACCCTTCGACAAGCTCAGGGTGAATGGATACGATATTTTTTACTCTGTCGTGGAGTGAGATGAAACACCTAAAACTCGGCTAAAGCTTACTACTTATTTTTTGCTACCCAACCCTGCACACCTGTACTCTATTTGTAAAATATGCAGTTAAAATGGCATTTCGGAGGTGGGGCTTCAGTCCCACTTATTTAGCTTCGATAGTAACGACAACCAAATCTTAGCTCTTGTCCCACTTCCGATAAAAGTGCGTAACATCAGTTGTAACGAATCCTCCCACCCAACTCCCCAATAAAACCTCGTAAATACGGGCTTTGGT
>DYMA01000004.1 GCA_020721815.1 Sulfurovum sp.
GTTTTTAAGCCCTTTGTCAAACGCCCAATAGTGATTGTAGCTACCATCTCGCAAAAATCCATAGGTCTCTACCAAATCAGCCTTGTCTCCAGCAATAGCGATATACTCATCAAGGTCATTAATATCTGTCACCTCTACCATACATCCCACCTCCAAAGCATCTCTTTGAGAGTTTTTGCCTTTGGCATAGAGTATATCGTAGAGAGCTTTAACTTCAGGCACGGCGTACTCACCTATGGGCATATTGCGTAACGTTTCCTCGGAGTAGTTGATGGTGTAATCTTCCAAATTGGTGATGTTAATATCGTACGAAGCTACGAGTCTCTCCACCGCTTGAATGTGCGTGGTTTCGGAGTTTTGGATATTGGCAAGTTGGTAGGTAGGATAGAGAGTGTTTAGCACATGATAGACATCATACGCCAACTTCTCCTCATGCCACATATAAGCTAGAGCGTACTTTTGTGCTTGATTGAGTGCAACCGTTGTATCGCTTGTTTGGGTGAGTTGAGTGAGTGCATTATCAAGCCCCGCTTGTTGGTTGCCACCGCCACCGTTGCCATTACCTCCACCGCCACAACTTGCAAGAAGCAGTGCCAGGGATGCGATAGTTAATAGTTTTTTCATCTTTTTTCCTCGTTGTAGTAAGTATCAATAGTGCAATCTTACCCCTTTAGTATGAAAAAATTGTGAAATTTTCCCATAAGTCATTTGATATTTTATCGGAAGTGGGACTTTAGTCCCACAAAAGCCAAGATTTGGTTATCGTTACCATCAAAGCCCTCACTTCACGACATATTCAATTTATCGTTCGTGCTGAGCTTGTCGAAGTACATCAAATCCAAGACCCTTCGACCCTTCGACAAGCTCAGGGTGAACGGATACGATATTTTTTACTCTGTCGTGGAGCAAGATCAAAGCCAATAGGTGGGACTGAAGTCCCACTTCCAAAATACCATTCCATTTGGAGTATTAAACACTATTTATGTATAATCATTCATACGATTATATGAACAAGGGTTAATTATGCACAAAATAAGAAGTACATTTACTCTATCGGATTTTATTATGGAGGAGTTAAATAGCGTCTCCCAAGAACTCAATGAGAAAAAATCTCATATTGTAGAAAAAGCATTGAGTATCTATTTTGATGCACTGGATGAAAAACTCTCCGATCAAAGACTCAAAAATCTTGAAGCTAAAAAAGAGAAGCTTATCCCTGCAAGTGAAGTTTTTAAAGAGTTAGGTTTGTAGTGTATGTATGAACTTCACTTTTTAAGTAGTGCCAAAAAAGAGTTTGCCAAACTTGATAGTGTAGCTCAAAAAATCATCAAAGAAAAACTTCTCTTGCTTGTCACAAATCCAGATGTTTTAAAAAACAACATCAAACCGCTCAAAGGGGAATACAAAGGGAAATTCAGGCTTCGTATCAATCAATACCGAGTTGTTTTTCAAGTCAAAGAGGAAGAGCTTATTATTATCGTTGTCCGTGTTGGACATAGAAAAGAGGTCTATTGAGATGCGAGTAGATTTACGAGTGTGGTCTATTGGTTTATTTGTATGGAAATGAAAAAAGATTTATCAATACAAAAACCCAAAAAGCCATAAAGGGATTTTATTGCCGTTTCCTACCTCTGTATCATCCGATACCACAAAACTATTTGCAATATCTTTGATCTGAGCAAAACTTTTATTTTTTCCACCCACTTCGACAATATATTTTTTTTCCACCACAAAATCACCTTGTTTGGAGATATGAAGTTTGTATTTATGGCTTACTTGATTTGCAAAAAATGTCTCTCTTACTGTTCCTATTTCACAACTACTGCAATAAGCAAAAAGTAGGTTTGTATTATTGAGATATATTTTGGCTGCTTTTTGTACTTTTTTGAGACCGTCTATATTTTCATCCACCAAAAGCAACATCTGCCCATTGGCAAGGTAGGATAGATAATCATACAGTTTTACTCTACTTATCTCTGCTAGGGTTGCTATTTTTGAGTAATTTACCTCAAATGGTTTGCTTTCACATATTACCTCAAGAAGTTTTTTAAGTTTGTAGGTATATTTTTGCTCTACTAGTCCTAGTGAAGTCAAATCCACATCAATCGTAAGGTTGATAGTATTGAGTAAGTTTTGATAATAGGATGTTTGCTTGTCAAAATAAAACGGGTAATATCCCACCTCAATATACTCTTTGAACTCTTTTAAAATATTAATTTCTTGCAATGGCAGGTTGTTTGCAATCTCTCTATGATTTGAAAAAATATCTTCTATTTCAAAGGATTGGAGTGTGAGGCGATGTTTAAACTTCAAATACTCTCTAAATGAAAAACCAGCAAGATTATAAAGCGTCACTCTTCTACTTAAGTCACTTTTGGCATTCAAAATTGAGGTAGCACTACTGCTTGTAAAGATTACTTTTATATCAAACAAATCATAAATTGTTTTAAGATAAGAGGCAAACTCTTCGTATCGGTGTACTTCATCTAGGAGTAAATATTCTCCACCACTATCTACAAACTCTTCTACTATATCTATCAAATCTGCACCGCTTAAAAACGGATAATCAAGGGATATATAGAGTGCATTTTTGTTGTTTGATTCAAGTTCTTTTAGGTGCTGAAAAAGTGTAGTGGTTTTGCCAACTCCACGAGAACCAAATAGAGCTATCATTTTATCATTGAAATCTATTGTGTCGTAGATGTATCTTTTGTACTCTATTTTAAAAGATTTTTTTAACCGTTCTTGGTATTTTTTGATATTTTCAAGCATTATACAATCCTTTGTAAATGGTTATAGACATTTACAATATTAGCTTTATTTTACTTTGTAAATGGCTATAAACATTTACAATTAAATCGATAAAATGAGCAAAACAACCAACAAAGAGGAAGAGGAAGAGCTTATTATTATCGTTGTCCGTGTTGGGCATAGAAAAGAGGTCTATTGAGATGCGATTGTAGGGTAAATCTAAACCGCCATAATGCAGTTTCTCCCCGATGCTTTGGCTTGATAGAGGGCTTCGTCGGCTCGGTTGATGATTTGTTCATAGCTGTTATCTTCCTCTTTGAGGTAGCTAATGCCTACGCTACAGGTAATTTTTAGATTATAACTAAAACATTTTTCTTCGATAGCCTTGCGTAACTTTTCGACACTTAGCAGTGCTTTGTGTTTGTCGGTATGACTCAAAAAAAGAATAAACTCCTCACCGCCCCATCTTGCAAATTGGTCGCTTTTGCGGATATTGTGGAGTATCTCTTGGGCAAACTCTTGCAACACCTTATCGCCCACATTGTGTCCGTAGCCGTCATTGACACGTTTAAAAAAATCAATGTCAAACATCGCAATGGAGAGAGGATGATGATAACGTTTGGCTGATTCGTAAACCACCTCCAATAGCGTGAGAAACTTCATGCGATTATTGACTTGCGTCAAAAAATCCACCGTTGCCATCTCCTCCATCAAGCGATGCCGCTCTTCAAGTTGCGAAATATCACTAAGCGATAAGATAATCTCATCCTCTAGGGGCAAATAGGTACTGTACATCTGAAAGGTTCGTGCCTTGCCTTGAAGGTCGTGGATTTGCACCTTTTCATTGAGATTGTTGTATTTGCTTCGACGCATCAACGTTTGCATATTGGTTTTTTCGTGAGTCACAATCTCTGCACCAAAGAGCAGTTCATGGCAATCTTGGAGCATCTCTACGCTATCGATATTGAAAAACTCCAAAAAGCTCTTATTGCAAAAGCGAATCTTTTGATTTTTAAATACCGCAATCATGTTGCTTTGGAAATCAATAACGTGCTGAACCAATCTGTTTTTCTCATCAAGGAGTTGTTTGTAGTAGAGATTTTTGGCGATGGTAGCAAGTTGCGAGAGCAAGAGTTTCATATTGAGGGGTTTGCGGTGGTAGTGGGTGATATTAAGCTCAATAGCCTCAAGCATAAAGTGTTCATGCACATAAGCCGTAGAGATAATAATAGGAATATCGCCATTAGAAGCCCGTATCAGCTTTGCCATCTCCAAACCATTGAGACGAGGCATGGTAATATCGGTAATGATAACATCAATGGCTTTAGTCCCAAACGCCTCATACCCCTCTTGTCCGTCTCGTGCCAAATAGACATAGGTACACTTTTTTTGCAAAAACTCCTGCAACGCCAAACCAATTTGCTCATCATCTTCAACAATTAAAATAGTTAGCCGCTTTAGTAGATTATCCTTCACCCATCAAACCTTGCCTATTTTTTTGCAATAGTATCGTAAAAAGTGCTCCGTTGTTGCGGTTTTCGACACTTAATCGACCGTTCATATTGCGTTCTATGATACTTTTGGACATATATAAGCCCAATCCTGTGCCTTGTTTTTGAAACTTTGTCGTAAAGTAGGGTTCAAATATTTTTGAGCGTATGGTATCGGGTACACCCCCTGCGTTGTCTTGGACTTCGATGGTGACACACTCTTCGTTCTCCGTAAGATAGATATCAATCACACCTTTGAGCTTTTGGGCATTGATTGCATCTTGGGCGTTTTTGATGAGATTGATAATGACTTGCTTAAACTCATTGGGGTAGCCCAAAAACTCTATGGTTTGGCTCTCGTGGTGGATGGTGAGCTTAATGGCTTGTTGGTTGAGTTGAGATTGTATCATATTGACCACATCGTAGATGCTTTGGACGACATCAAAAAGCTCTTTTTGTTTGGAGGGCTTAAAGAAGTTTCTAAAATCATCAATGGTTTTGGACATATAGCGTATCGTATCATCAACACTTTTGTTGTATTCAAGCAAAAGCGACTCATCAAGCTCATCGTTTTCGTAGCTCAAAATCAACAAATCTTTTTTGAGCGAAAGCAAATTGAGCGGTTGCCTCCACTGATGGGCGATAGAGCTTATCATCTCTCCCATGGCGGCGAGTTTGGATTGTTGGATGAGGAGTTGTTCTTGTTGTCTTAGCTCTTCAACCTTCTCTTTGACTTTGTTGGAGAGATTGAGATTGAGTTAGTTGAGGTTGTCTCGCAGCTGTTTGTTTTCGGTCATATCTTTGGCACTGACGATGATACGTTTTTTGTCGGGCATCAACGAAAGCGTCATATTGATAGTCACCACCGTACCATCTTTGGCAAAGCAGGATTTTTCAAAGTTTTTCACAAACCCTTTTCGCACCACCTTGGCAATCACCACTTTGGCTCGTTCATAATCTTGCGGGATACTTAGCTCAATGCACGAGGTTTGGAGCAGCTCCTTGCGAGAGTAGCCCGTAACCTCCATATAGGCATCGTTAAAATCCAAAAACCTAGACTCCAAATCAAGGATAGCTACAGGGTCTTTGGAGATTTTGAAGATGGTTCCAAACTCCTCTTTTTGTTTGGCGATACTCTCTTTGAGCTTGGCCTCTTTGGTAATATCTTGCACAATACCTCGTGAGTAGATTGGTTTGCCCTCTTCATCGTAAAAAGTATTCCCTTTTTCACGCACGTATTTGATCTTTTTACTGGGCAACACCATGCGATGCTCTACCTCATAGGGGGTTTTGTTTTCAAGCGATTGCTTATAGACACTATCGACAAGCTCTCTATCATCGGGATGAATGAGGCTCAAAAAAAACTCATAGGAGGGTTTGAAGTGTTCTTTGTCGAGTTCAAACAAAACAAAAATCTCATCCGACCATCGTAGCTCATCGTGGACAATATCGAGTGACCAACTCCCCATAAGTGCCATCTTTTGGGCTTCATCGAGTTCAAAATTGGAGTTTTTTATCTCCTCTATCTTCTCATTTACGAGTCGTTCAAGCTCATATTTGTAGCCATTAAGCTCCTCTTCTCTTTTGTAAATCTCTGTTTTGTCTTGACAAATAATCGAAGCACCGCTAATTCTATCGTGTTCGTTGTAAAAAGGCTCGATTTTGCAAAAGTATCGCACTCCTTGTTCATCGAGTTCAAAGCGTTTGCTCTCCCCTTTGGCAATGACATACTCCAAATGTTTACGCAGTTGAGGGAGATTGACTTTGCACTCTATAGAGGTAATCAAATTGCCAATATCCCCATCACGCAACGCAAAGATATGTTTCATAAAAGGCGTATAACGACGAATACGCAACGCCTCATCGACAAACATCACGCCGTACTCAATACTCCTAAAAGCGTTGATAAGGTCATCGTTGATAAGCCTTAAATCATGGGTTTTAAGCTCCAATTCATCGTTTACCGTAGAGAGTTCTTCGTTGGAAGATTGCAACTCCTCGTTGGTGGTTTCAAGCTCCTCGATAGTCGTTTGCAAACGCTCTTTTACCACCATCAATTCATGCTCCAAAGCCTCCCTATCCTCATTGTTAAGCAAGGTATTGGAAGAGGGAGTATAGCTATTATCGTTTTGAACCTCCGAAAACATAATAAGCAACGCCTCATAGAAGTAGTCGCTGCTGGGCATGGGTAATACGGTAATGTAGTATTTTTGGTTGGGTTGGGTTGATGAGCTTATTTTGTGGGTTATGGCTTGTTGTTCTCGTCGGCTTTTGTAAATCGCAGCTCTAAGGTCGATACGAATCTCTTCGGTAGCAAAGGCTAAAATATCGTTGGTCATTTTGCCCAGTGGAATATCAAAATAGTGCTTAATCTCTCCATGCGTATAGATAATGGCGTTGTCTTTGTCGATAATCAAATAGTTTTTGGCAAAAAAACGGGTAATACTTACCGAAATAGCATCAAGCATAATTTGCTCTTTGTCCAAAACGGGTTTGAGTTTGGGCTCGATGACTTTGACGCTTGAGGGGTAACGCTTGGGATAGTATTGCAAGAAGTCCAAATTGGGAGCTGAGAGCGTCTCTTTGCGTTGAAAAATTTTCCACTTGCTATCGATGGTGCTAAAGATGCTGGTTAATCCACTCGTGCTTTCGCTCTTGCCCAAAAAGAGATACCCTTTGGGACGCAATGCGTGATGAAAGACGGCAAAGAGGCGTTTTTGGAGCGTGGAGTTGAAGTAGATAAGCAAATTACGGCACGAGAGCATATCGAGATTGATAAAGGGAGGGTCTTTGATAAGGTCGTGTTGCGAAAAGACTACCATATCACGAATATTTTTGGAGATTTCGTAGTAGTCATCTTTGGCGATAAGGTAGTTATCGACAAGTGCGTGGGGAATATGAAACACCTCTTCTTTGAAGTATTTTGCCGACCGTGCTTGGGTAATCGCCTCTTTGGATATATCCGTAGCAAATATTTGTACTTTGATGATAGAGATTTTTTCTTGTTTGAGCAACTCTTGATGCAACAACATGGCGATAGAAAAAACCTCCTCACCCGTAGCACACCCTGGAATCCAAATGCGAATACTCTCTCCGCCATGCTTTGAGGTGACAATATCGGCAACCACACTTTTGAGCGACTCAAACGCCTCTTCATCTCTAAAAAAAAGAGGTGACAATGACAAGCAAATCTTTGTAGAGAAGCTTGGACTCTTTGTTGGAGTTTTTGAGATACTCCACATACTCGCTTAGATTGCCTATCTTATTGACCGCCATACGTCGATGGATACGGCGTTGAATGGTGTTGATTTTGTAATCGGTAAAATCGGTATCCGAACGTTCAATAAGTATATCGTAAATGGTATCGAGTTGTTTAGGAGCATCTTCATTGACAAAAAAGATATTGGGAGCGGAGATAATCGATTGAATCTCTCGTCCAATCGTAGCAGGGAGCAAAATAGCATCAACCAAACCCGTCTGAATCGAGGCTCTGGGCATTGAGGCGTATTTGGCACTCTTTTCATCTTGGACGATGGTAATGCCTCCTGCGTTTTTAATCGCCTTAATCCCCAACGCCCCGTCGCTTCCCGAACCCGATAGAATAATGCCAATAGCATTCTCCTCTTTGTCTCTAGCAAGTGAAGCGAAAAAGGTATCAATAGAGGGCTTGGGAAAAATTTTGGATGCGGGAGGGGTGAGCATAATGGTGTTTTTGACAACGGTAATGTTTTTATTGGGAGGGCAAATATAGATGGTGTTAGGCTCAATATACTCCCCATCTTGCGCCTCTTTGATAGGGATTTGCGTACTTTTTGAGAGCAAATTGACAATGAGTGAGGGTTGCGAAGGGTCAAGGTGCTGCGCGATAATAAATGCCAAATCACCGTGAGGCTCAAGGTTGCTAAGAAGCTTCTGAATCGCCTCAAACCCACCCGCACTTGCTCCTATGCCTACCACTTTTGTGTTATCCATTTGTTCAACTTTCCATAGATTTTGTGCTTATTATTATATCTTTATATTGATTACAATTGTACCTTGTATTCTGACCTTACGCACTTAAAAAATAACCCCTTTAATGCCATTTTTAGCTGTAGGTTCAACTGTAGGTTCGGCTTTAGCCGAACAATTGGAAGTTGTTGAATGCTTTAAACTCGGCTAAAGCCGAGGCTACAGATTCAAAGTCGTAATTTAAAATAGATTGCTTCGTGCCTAGCAATGACCTGTTTCAATGGGGTAATTTTTAAGTGCGTAACATCAGTTACTCGTTGGCTTTGGAACTAAGATAGATAAAGAGTCCCAGTGCTATCATCAAAATCGAAACGCCGCCGATGAGGTAGAGGGCGTGAATCATCGCTTCGTAGCTGTGAATAGCAATCTTAAAGACCACCATAAGGGCTTCGATAAGCAACGCTATAATGATGGTAATGGAGAATTTAATAAGCACTTTGTACTCACTTTTGCCTCGTTTGGAGTAGCTTTTGAAGATTACCTCTTGTTCGACGGAAGTTTTGGCAAGATCAAATATCGCTAATCCTAACGTAAGGGCGATAACGGGCTTGAAGATAGACTCAATGGACATATCGACCTTGACAAAAACCGAATGAAAAAACTCCCACACCGAGTAGCCCAGCGTAAAAAGAGCCAATCCCATCATAATAATGCCTGTAATGATATAAAACCCTTTGGTCATAAAGTTAAACTCTTTGTGAATCTCCATAAGCCCCAAACGTTGCAACAAAGCGACTAGATTAAAATCCATAAAGTAGATACTACCCGCCTCTTGTTTGGCTACGGTAATGCAGGTCTCTCCTGTAGCACTGCTAATGTAGGGTTTGGTAATGGCTAGATTGGAGTCATTAAAATCAATCTTCTCCATCAAATAGGAGCGGTCTCTGCCTCGTGGTGCCGAACTGCTTTTGGAGCGATAGATGTTGTCTGAGGTTTGCAAAAGATTGGTCTCATCGCACACATAGATAAGCTCAAGTGAGGGAAATACCGAGAAGAGCTTTTCAAATTGATTGCCTTGACGATCGTGAATCTCGCCCAAATTGAAGATAGTGCCTTCCAAAAAATGCTCTATATCATCAATATGTTCTTTATATGTTGCCATAAACTCTTGCATTATCTTTTCCTATTTTTTTGTTTTATTATACACTATTGTTATCTAATTTATAATGCTCAATTGTTTAATTTTAATGCAATAAATCTAAAGCTTTGGATATAATTAAACAAAAAATGGGAATCAATGCAAAACAAAAGAGCCTTTACACTTATTGAAGTTCTTATCTCTATTGCCCTGCTAGGATTTATCATAGCCGTACTCTACAAAAGCCTTGATATGGTTCGCTTTTCCAATCAGCACCTCTACAACGCTTTGCAAACAAGCTCAACCCAAATCAAAGCTATCAATACGCTCTATCTTGACATTCTCAAATCCGATGGCAATCTCACGATCAAAAATGAGAATGATTTTAGCCGTTTGTGTATCGCTTCTACCCAAAATTCACTCTACAATCTCGCCTTTGCAACCGTCTGTTGGGTCGTATCCAAAGAGAACAACCAACTGCTTCGTGTAGAGGGTAATGATTATGAACTTCCCAGTGCTTACGATGAGCCTATTGAGGTGGATGGTATTATGAAAGATGTCACCCAATTTAGCGTCGCACACAACGGCGATAAGGTATTGGTGATAGTAGCTACGCAAAAGCTTGAAGCCCTCTCTTTTTTGGTACAAGGTATCAAGCCTCCCGCCCCGCCCGTTCCACCCAACCAAAAAGCCCCCAATGGTCAAAACAAGATGGATACCAAAAAGGTCGAAAAAGATGCCAAGGATGGACTCTTCTAATGCCTTTTAGAGTGCGGTGGATACTCCTTTTTTTGCCACTTTTTGCCTACGCTTTGACCCCTGCACTTATCCATGAAAAATACAAAGCCTACTTCAAAACCCAAAAAGCCATTACGATGTGCATCGACCCCGATTGGATGCCCCTTGAAGCGATGGAGAATGGCAAAATGGTAGGCGTTAATAGAGAGTTTATCGATTGGGTTCAAACCCACCTTCCTATCCCTATCACGCTCATTCCTACCCAAAATTGGAGTGAGTCTTTGGTATTTGCCAAACAAAGAAAATGCGATATTCTCTCGCTTGTTATGCGAACTCCCTTGCGTGAGAAATATCTCAACTTCACCTCAAGCTACCTTGAACTGCCCAATGTGATAATTGTGCATCAAGATGCCTACAAGCCTCTTTCGCTTTTGGATTTGCACGGCAAAAAGATAGGCGTTGTCAAAAATTACGCCATGGCAGAGATTATGCGAAACCACTACCCCCAAATCCACTTAATCGAAGTTCCCAATGAGTATGAGGGATTGGTACAAGTACAAAAGGGGCATATTGATGGATTGGTAGCCACCTCTTTGGCAGTAGCCCACAATCTTCAAAGCGGTGAATTTAAAAATCTTCACACAGCTATCACGCTTCCGTGGCTTCTTCGTTTGGGTTTTGGTGTACGTCTGGATGATACCGTGCTTTTGGCTATTTTAGAGGAGATTGTGACGCAAACGCCTCAAACCAAACTTGATGCTATCTTTGGCAAGTGGATTACTGCCAAACCGCTTGAGAGAGACACAAACTCTCAACTCTTTCGCAATGTTATGTTGGCTTTGTTGGCTATTTTGCTCTTTATTCTCTACCACTACCACAACTCTCGCAAACTCAACCAAAAACTTCAAGAGAGTCTCGCTATTCAAATCCACGACATTAGACAAAAAGATACAATCATCTTCCACCAAAACAAATTGGCCTCTATGGGGGAGATGATCCAAAACATAGCCCACCAGTGGCGACAACCCCTTGCGCAAATCAACTCCGCTATCGGTGTGATTGACAATAGGCTCTATCAAAACAGTATATGCGATAGGATTATTGAAGAGAAATTGGTTGAGATAGAGAAGATGACACACTATATGTCTCAAACCATTGATGATTTTCATGGTTTTTTGGATGAAAACAAACAAAAAGAGTCGTTTAATCTCTACGAAACAATCCAAAAAGCCATTGATATTACCAAAGGTTCACTCGAATCGTGTCAAATTGATATTCGATTGCATTTGGATATAAACATTACGCTCGTAGGGTATCCCAACGAACTGTTGCATATTTTTGTCGTGCTTCTTTCCAATGCCAAAGATAGTATTCAAATACGTCACATTACCCATCCTACCATCACGGTACTGCTTAAACGTATCGATAACTTTTTTGAGATTTATTTCTGCGACAACGCTGGTGGTATCGACCCCTCCATCGAAGAGAAGATATTTGAACCCTATTTTAGCACCAAAGGGAAACAGCAAGGAAGAGGTTTGGGACTCTACATCTCCAAAATGATTATGCAAGAGTCTTTCAAAGGCGATATTAGACTCCAAAATAGTCTCAAGGGTGCTTGTTTTGTGATAGAATTTTATCAAGACTAAAAAGGAATGCGTATGAATCTTGCACAAAACTCCTACACTCTGCTCTTTGTTGAAGACGAACTGAGTATTCGCACAAACTATGTCGCCTATCTCTCACGTTTTTTTGCAACAATCCATGAAGCAGCCAATGGCAACGAGGCGTATAGGCTCTATCGTGAAAAAAAACCCGATATTATGATTGTTGATATTAACATTCCCCAACTCAACGGCATAGAGCTATTGCAAAAAATCCGAGAACACGACCATACTACCCGTGCCATTATGCTCACAGCCCATCAAGATAGCGAACATCTTCTCAAAGCAACCGAACTTAAACTCACCAAATACATCATCAAACCCGCCAATCGAGATGACCTCAAAGAAGCACTCAACAAAGCAATCCAAGAACTGGAGAGCTTTAGTATCAAATCCAAAGAGATGGTATTGCTCAAAGAGAACTATCGTTGGGAGATAGAAAACCGTGAGCTTAGCTGCAACAACCATCTTATTTGGCTCACCAATCAAGAGAGAAACCTTCTTGCGTTATTGCTTTTGGATACGCATCGAATTTTTACTTACGATGAGTTGATTGTGTCGCTTTGGGATGATTTTGAGAGTGATAAGCGTGACTCACTCAAAACACTTGTGAAAAATGTACGACGTAAACTCCCCAAAGATACTATCAAAAATATCTTCGGGATAGGCTATCAAGCCGATATTTAGCTCTATTGTGTCGATTAGGAGCAGTGTCCGCCACCGCAACATCCATAAGGGTCACTTCGCTCATCCACAACAATTTTAAAATGCTCTCCCTCTTCAAAAAGCTCAAACTCATGCTTTTTGCAAAACTTAGTATTCATATAATTGACCATCAAATCAGCCTGAAGCTTTGCATCGGCTCTGGTTTGAAATTTCGCATGATTCTCATACGGACTCTTTTTGAAGCATCCGCACTCTTTGGTTACATAAATTTCATACATATTTACTCCTATTTGTTTTTTTGCGATAGTATCATATTTGGTTTAAAACTTCAAGAGAGATACCGCCGCTTTGAGTCCAAAAAATTAGCTCTTTACTAACTTACACAACCAAAAGTCACTGTATTTGCTCATAATAGCCTTGATTAAAACTTCAAGCCTTATCTCTATATCTTTGCTTTTGAGGTCGGTAATGAGTTGGTAGAGAGTTTCAAAGATGACACGATTCTCTTTTGTCATAATAATAAAATCTCCTTTGGGGTGATTTTTGAGCTTCTCTATCTCCTCATTGGAGACTTTGCCCCTTATTTTGCTCTCCCTTTCGTCTCGAAAGAGCCTAAAGTAGTAGTCGGGTTGCGTAGCGACAAAGTGGTTGAAGTTTTTGATACGATTGACAAACAATCGCCCCTCAAGGTGCAAAAATCCTACGGCGTATTGATATTTGGCTGTTTTGATAATGATGTGTTGGGGCATGGGTTTTTTGGTTTTGAAAAAGTCAAGTTCAAAAGGGTAAAGCTCCTCAAGGATACCCAATATATATTTCAAACGATCCAAATCGTAATTATCGTCAATAATTGTTTTTTTGTCATACTCTGTGTATTTTTGCTGATAGACTTTGTCGATGTAGCTTTCGATGTTGAAATTGAGTACGATGGTGGGTTGGCGTTTGATACCCATGAGTCCTTCGAGATGTTTGATACGTTCAAGGAGTTCATCAACTCTCTCGTGAAGTGTGGGTTCTATCTTTTGAGGCAAATCAATAGCATAAACGATGTGTTTAAAGTAATCATTTGCACGATTGAGTACTCGCCTAATAGAGCTGTGGTTGAGTATATCGCCATAGATTAAACGCTCCTCAAAAATATCATCGAGTACAATACCACAAGCCAAGGCTCTGCTTTGGAGCAACTTTTTAAGCAAAGCGTTATCGGGGCGTTTGAGATGGATTTTGTTTTTGCCTATAAGGTCGATAATAGAGCCATCAAACAACGCTTCGTATTCGTTCCAACGATTGGGAAAGAGGTTGAGAATGATAAGGGCGTTGGGGGTGTAGGTGATAAGTTCTTTGATTTTTTGCCCAAATGCAACCAAAAGCGGTTCATCATCGCTCATCGCTTCAAGCTGATCAAAAGAGATGATAAGTGGTTCATCAAAGAGCGAAAGTTGCCCAAAGAGCTTAATGGCGGTGAGTGAAAACTCCTCGCTATCAATCTCTCTCCATGCCTCCAAATCGATACTTTTGAGCGTTTCCTCTTCCAAATCCCTACCGCTAAGATAGTCTATGACGTGTCCTTTTTTGGTCGCATCTTTGTAATAGGTATATTTTATCAAGGCTTTGAGCAAATTGATAGCCACAAGGTCGTTGCCGTATTGCTCTTGATACCACCCAATCATAAGCTTTTCGATAGAGTTCCACGTTCGTCTTCGGCTATCGCTCTCCTCTTTGCCAAAACGCTCATAAATATTGAGATGATCGGCTTTGAGTACCTCTACGGCTTTGGCGTTTTGTGAGCGAGGGATGATAATATCGGCAAAGGATTTAGCCAAGAGATACTCCAATTGCGTATAGGCAGAGTCGTTGATGGTTTGGATAAAAGATTCCAAAATTTTAGTGTAGGTGTGAAAGAGGATACGTTTGGAGTCGTTGGGTTTGGGAATAAACAAAAAGCGATTGAGGCTTGATACGTGCTTCAAAAACCGCATCATCAAGTGCGTTTTGCCATTACCCGCCTCGCCTAAGACAAGGGCTGTTTTGCTTTGGTGGTTGGGGTCATTTTTGACCTCTTGCACAAGGCTTAAGAGATGCCTAAACTCAGGAGCGTAAAGTGCGTCAAAATCAAAATGGTCTTGAAAGGGTGAATCGACTTTGGTTGAGCTAAAGGGGTTGGTTTTTTGAGCGTTGGTTAGGCTTGTTTCGATTTGTAATAGTTTTTGATACAAAAGATAGGTAAAGTAGGCATCGTAGGAGGCACGGTGTGCTAAATTGGGATCAAAAAATGCTCCGTTGTGCAACAACATGAATTTTTGAGAAAGCACTTCAAGAGAGTAAGCCTCAAATCTAGGACGCAATGTTTTGGCTTTTTGATAGGTACAATGGGTTTTGAGTGCAACGTTTTTGCCAATGGAGGCGTAGCTTTGCATCAAGAGTTTTTTATCGTGCGTTGCGTTGTGGGCTACTATCCAATGCGTCGTTACAATAGGCTCAATAGAGGCTAAAACCGCCTCCAAATTATCCCCTACAAAAGCTTCATAGATAAGTTTGCCACTACTATCAATAATGGCTATCTCTTTGAGTAGCTCCCCACCCTCCGTATCAATGACTACAAAATCCATCTCGTACGCCTATTTTTTTGATAATTATACTACAATTACCCCTTAAAGCAATGAAAATCAACCATTTGGAGATTTGAGCCAATTTGCTTAAAAGACTCTTTTTGTTATAATCGACAAATTTTTTAACCGAGCAACCCATGAAGCCAACCCTATTTGGATACGGTCTAACGACCAAAGCCATCGCCACATCCCTTGGAGGTGGTTGTAAGATTTATGACGACAATGCTAAGCAACGCTACTACGATGAAGAGAATAATGAAATCATTCCCTCATGCGAGTTTGACCCCAATCAAAGCACTTTGGAGGTCACAACACCCAGTTTCCCGCCCTCTCATCCTTTGATACAAAAAGCACGTCATTTGATTTCAGAATACGACTATCTTTTAGCACCCAGTAGCACCCAAAAAGTCCCTTTTACGATATGGATTTCAGGTACCAACGGCAAAACAACCACAACCCAAATGGTAACCCACCTGCTTGCTGGAAGGGGAGCATTAAGCGGTGGCAATATTGGCACACCTTTGGCATTGCTTGATAAAAAAGCACCTATTTGGGTACTTGAATCAAGCTCATTTACACTCCATCACACCTCTAGTGTTTTTCCCAATATCTATCTTTTGTTGCCCATTACTCCCGATCATCTCGATTGGCATGGCTCTACACAAGCTTATGAGGATGCCAAACTCAAACCTCTTTTGGGTATGAGGGAGGGCGAGATGGCACTTATCCCAAAAGGTCTCAAAGTGCCTCAAACCAATGCCTTTGTGGTAGAGTACGACTCCAACGAATTTTTGGCTCACTATTTTGCTATCGATGCTTCCAAAATCAACTTTAGAGGAGCTTTTTTGCAAGATGCCCTATTGGCGTTGGCGGTGACAAAGGTACTCTTTGATGAGATTGATTATGAGGCTATCAATAACTTTCGTGTGGACGCTCATAGGCAAGAGGAGATACGAGATGCGCAGGGGCGACTCTGGATAAACGACTCCAAAGCTACCAATATTGATGCTACCATTCAGGCCGTTGCGACGTTTGATGAGCGTTTGATTCATCTTATTTTAGGGGGTGATGATAAAGGAGTAGAACTGGATGAACTTTTTGAAGTCATGCCCAAAACCATTAGGCTCTATGCCATAGGAAGCAATACTCAAAAGCTTATGAGACTGGCACAAAAATACGAACGTGAAGCTTTGGCGTGTCATACTTTAGATAGAGCCGTTGATGCAATCGCACAAGCACTAACCAAAGAAGAGATTGCTCTGCTCTCACCTGCAGCAGCAAGCAAGGATCAATTTAAATCCTACATTGACCGTGGAGAGCAGTTTCGAGATTTGATTAAAAAAATATTATAGAGGTTTTTTAAATAGGCTAAAGATTTTGGAGAGTATATCTTGCTCTTTTTGCGATTCTTGGGGGGTGATTGCATTGGCTTTCTCTTTGCAACAACTGCTTAAGTCAATATTGTGCATGTACTCGTTAAACATTATGAGCGTCTCTACGTCGCTTTTGACAAATTGTTGAAGATTATTGCAGCCCGTCATGGCTTGAAAAATATATTTGACTTTATCCTCATTGTCCAAAATGGGTGACAAAATCATATCTTTGATAGGCAAATCATCCATATTGTCAATGGCGGCTTGATATTCGCTTTTGTGCGTCACATCGTTGATAAAAAAAGCCTTCTTTTCACTAAAAGCTCTCCCTAGCACACCTCTATCTTTGACACTGGTAATGATTTGTCCCTCTACTTGTCTGCATAAAAGGTCTCTTTTTCTATCGTAAATCCATAATATAGAGTATTTGGCTGTCACCAAACTGCTTATCAAAGACTCCAAAAGTGTCACCGTCTGCGCACAATTTTCAACTTTTTTAATACTCTTCATGCACTCTAAGATATTATCATATTTCTCTTTTTTAGACAACTCTTTTACGTATTCAATCATCTATCTACACCCTTTTATCACAGATAATATATCATCTCATTTTCAATTATGAATAATAACAAATTTTATTATCTTTTTAACTGATTTAAAAAAACAAATTTTATTATTTTGCGACCGATTAAGTCTGGAAAGTTCTATTGAGGCAACCCAAATTGCCTCACAAGATTAAGAGAGTAACTCAACGGCATTGGGTAGGATTTTCTTCATTGCCATTTTGGCTAGAGTAATGTTTCCATCCAATGTAAAAATTGCAAACATATGAAGGTGTATTCGTGCATCTTCACCTGAACATGACATGAGTGCTACCGCACCTTCGGTATGAATCTCCAACATTTGAGCAGGTCCGAGTCCCATGTGTTTGGATACAACGTGAGAATCGACAAAAATATCGTTAAAGGTTGCTGCAACCTCACTAAGATCGGTTTTGAGTTTTTGGGTATCGGAGATGATGAGTTCTCCTGCGTTTGTAGAGATAGCTGACGCTCTGTATCCTTTGATTTTCATCAAATCTTCTAATATGCTTTCATTAATCACTGTCAATCCTTTTAATAAATAAGAGTTAAAATATTATAACTTAATATCAATTAAGTCAAACCTTGATGAAGTCTTTTTGAGTCCTTTGGTGACCTAAAGAAGCCCTTTTACCTCATTCAAAACACTCTGCAACGACGCAAAACTTGCTTGACACCCAGCCGCATTTCCTGCATTTGCTGCCTCTACCAAGGAAGCTGCTGCAACGTCCATATCTTTGATATGAAAATGATTGATTTTGGCTTGTACCATGCCACCTAACTCTGCAACCGCACCGCAATCGTTTTCGCCTAGTAGTGCTTCAATGGCTACATAAATATCATCCAATGAAACCACAATCTCAGACAACATCACTTTGACATCATCTGTAGAACACCCAAAATCCGAAGCCAATGCATTTATATCTACACTCATGTTACAACCTTTATATAATATTGGTATGACTAATTATAGCACTTCTTTGCCTATCTTTCACTTAAAGAGTATTTCTATAAGATTAGAAGATATGAATAAAAACAAAAAGAAGAGTAGAGACCAAAGCGGTCTCTATCTAAGCAAGAAGTTCTACTGCTTTGGGTAAAATCTTTTTGATTGCCATCTTTGCCAATGTAATGTTTCCATCCAATGTAAAAATTGCAAACATATGAAGGTGTATTCGTGCATCTTCACCTGAACATGACATGAGTGCTACCGCACCTTCGGTATGAATCTCCATCATTTGAGCAGATCCGAGTCCCATTTGTTTGGATACAACGTGAGAATCAACAAAAATATCATTAAATGTGGCAGCAACCTCACTTAAATCTGTTTTAAGCTTTTGTGTATCGGAGATGATAAGCTCACCCGCATTAGTAGATATAGCTGCTGCTCTGTACCCTTTGATATTCATCAAGTCCTGTAGTATTTTCTCATCAATCATAATCTATCCTTTTGTATGGTTTTGATAATTATATCTTAATATCCATTAATTACTTCAAGTTATGGATTAAAAAATGGTCATTTCCTTGAAGATAATGCGTATAATCCTCTATTTAACTGATTAATATAATAAATAAAAATGATAATTATAAGCAATAGTAAAATGAACGCAATCGAAAGCGTTGGGAGAAGCAACACTAAAAGCGATTGAGTTCGTATCGGTGAATATCTATAAAATCTTCAAAGGTTTTGGTAATAGAGTAGTTTTTGGAGTGCTGGTGAGCATTGTGCGACATTTGGTCAATATCAATCTCTTTGTTTTCAATACGAAGAAGCGTCTCCACCCAATGATTGTGGTGATTGATAGAGCATACCCATCCAATGGGTGCTTTGGCACTCTCAACAATACCACGAGGTCCGCCCATATCGGTTACCATTACAGGAGTAGCACTCGCAATCGCCTCCAAAACGACTTGCCCTAAGGTATCAGTAATAGAGGGAAACAAAAAAATGCTCGAAGAGGCATAGATGGGAGCTAACTCTTCACTGTTTTTGTGTCCCAAAAAACGCACATTGTATTCCTTTAGCTCCTCTTGGTGTCTCTCCAATACTCCTGTACCTACCAAAATCAAATAGCTTGTTTTGTGAGTGCTTTGCTTATAGAAGCTTTTCCAAATCTCAAAGAGTTCTTGAACATTTTTCTCTTTGCTTATACGTCCTACATAGAGAAACTTCATAGCCTCTTTGGGGATACCGTAGCCCTCCCAAATGCTCTCGTCTTTAAAGGTAGGTTGAAAGCGACGGGTATTGGTTCCTGCACTCAAAAAGTGAATATGCTCTTTTTTGAAACGAATATCTTTTTCGATAATCTCCAAATACTCAGGCGAACGTGTCACCATGGCTTGAAAAGGTTTGTAGTAGAGCTTCATCATGTAGCTTGTAATATCTTTGGCAATGTTTGAGTTGGTGTTTTTGTAAAGATACATCGGAAAATCGGTATGATAAGTGCCTATTATGGGCAATTTTTTGCGTTTGGCGATGTTGCGTCCTGCAAGACCAATAAACCCAGGCGTGGAGACGTGAATAATATCGGGGGCAAACTCTTTGATGGCTTTGGAGATTTTAAAATAGGGCGGAAAGGCTGCATCAAGCTCTTTGTAAAAGGGCATCGAAAAACGAAAAAGAGGCTTATAGATATGAATGTTTTCATTGAGGTCGCAATAGTTTTTAAGCGTTGAACTAAAGACTTTAAGCTCAATATCGTCACATTCAAGTGCCTCTTTGGTCATATCTTGAATAAAACGTGATACGCCATTGGCATCACACAAAGTATCGGTAAATAGGGCGATTTTTAGTTTTTTCTTTTCCATGTATGCCATTTTATAGCACTACGGTTACGTTTTGATACTATTTTCAATCACGCTATCGTACAAACGTTTGTTTCTCTTCTATCCAAATATTGATTGAGGGTTTTCGATAAGCCCTTGTCACTTCATAGTGGGTATTGGCAATCTCCAAAACCATCACTTCGCTTAAATCCTTTTCTCTAGCACACACTTCACCTGAATTTAAAAACAGCGTACCGCCTTTGTGTTCGATGGTGTGGTGGTGGGTGTGACCGTAAATCACAATATCGCTATCGGGAGTCAAATAGTAGGGAAGATGCATAAGCTTAAAGGTGTGTTCTTTGATTTTAAAGTAGTAGGGTTCTTGTTTGATACTAGGGTCGTGCAACGCTCTGTCGTTGTTTCCTCGTACCAACACAAAGGGTTTTTGGGTCGCTTTGAGATCATCGATATTGCTTTGGGTGCAAATATCCCCCGCATGGATGATATACTCCACCTCTTTGCTCACTAGGTATCGTAAAGCCTTTTGATGAAGCTCTCTTTTGGTGTGACTATCGGAAAGAATGCCTATTTTTAACATTCTACTCTTCTATTTTCACTTTGTGTTTGCACTTAAAGCACTCGTGAAACGTTCCGCTTTTGAGTGTTTTTATGCCCATTAGGTAGCCGCACGTTGGACAATTGGCGTTGATGGGTTGGAAATTGGCTATAAAGGTACAAGTAGGATAGTTTGCACAACCAAAAAACTTGTTTCTTCTCCCCTGCTTCTCTTGTATCTCGCCTTTGCACTCAGGGCAAAGTGCCTTAATGACTTTGGGTGGATTGATAGGTTTGGCATTTTTGCATTTTGGATAGGCACTACAAGCCAAAAATTTGCCACGGCGAGAGTCTTTGATGACCATATCAGCTCCGCATTTATCGCACTTCTCGTCACTTTTTTCGACCGCAGGAGTCTCTTTTTGTCCCATGTTTTTGGTGTATTTGCACTGTGGGAAATTGCTACACGCCACAAACTCCCCGTAGCGTCCCTTACGCAACAACAAATCCCCATCACCGCACTGAGGACACTTTTCGCCTGTAGGCTTGACGACTTTGAGACTTGCAATGGTGTTTTTGCCCTCATCGACTTTTTCTATAAAAGGATCATAAAACTCTTTGAGTACCTTTTGCCAATCCTCCTGCCCTTGGGCTATCTTATCAAGTCTATCTTCCATATTGGCAGTAAATTGGCTATCGACTATATCGTAAAAGTGTTTTTCAAGCAGTTGCGTCACGGTAAAGGCGACTTCGGTTGGGGCAATCTTTTTTTTATCAATCGTAATGTAGTCTCGTGCTTGAAGCGTTGAGAGAGTAGGTGCGTAGGTACTGGGTCGCCCAATGCCCAAAGACTCAAGTTTTTTGATAATGGAAGCTTCATTGTATCTCGGAGGTGGTTCGGTGAAGTTTTGTTTGAAATCAAGCTTGTCAAGACTCACCTTTTGCCCCTCTTCCAAAGGCGGAAGGAGTGTATCTTTTTGGTTGGTTTTGGCTACTTTGTAGTATCCATCAAAAACCAATTTGCTTCCTGTGGCTTTAAACTCTGTTTTGCTCCCTCCAAAGATAATGGTTTGAGATTCAAGCTGGGCATCGCTCATTTGCGAAGCAACAAAGCGGTTGTAGATAAGCGTATAGAGTTTGAGTTCATCACCGCTAAGATAATCTTTGGCAACTTGAGGTGTAAAGCCAATAAGGGTTGGACGTATCGCCTCGTGTGCCTCTTGGGCGGCTTTGGATTTGGTGGTATAGATTTTGGGGCTTTTGGGCAGATATTTTTCGCCGTATGTATGGGCAATGTACTCTCGCACCCCCTCGACCGCCTCTTTGGAGAGATTGAGGCTATCGGTACGCATATAGGTGATAACTCCCGCCATACCCTCATGGGTTGCAACACCCTCATAGAGCTTTTGGGCTATCATCATCGCTTTTTTGGGCGACATTCCTAGGGTATTGGAGGCGGTTTGTTGGAGTGTGGAGGTCATAAAAGGGGGAGGTGTTTTGGAGTTTTTGAGTGCCTTTTTGATCTCTTTGACATTAAAACTCTCTCCTTGGACGCTCTCAACTATTGCGTTGGCTTGTGCCTCATTGGCGATGGAAAGCTTTTCGAGTTTATTGCCCTCAAACGAATAGACAGAGGCCTCAATCGTTTTTTCAAAGAGTGCATCAATACTCCAATACTCTACAGGCTTAAATTCATTAATCTCACGCTCTCTATCGACAATAAGCTTAAGCGTCGAGCTTTGGACTCTACCCGCACTCAATCCCTTTTGAACCTTAGAAGCCAAAAGCGGTGAGAGTTTGTAGCCTACAATTCTATCAAGCATCCGACGAGTTTGTTGGGCGTTGAAGCTATCATTATCAATCGTGCGTGGATTTTCAAGAGCGTGCAAAATCGCTTTTTTGGTAATCTCATGAAAGACAATACGAGGAAGTATTTGGGGATCTTTTCCAATGGCTTTGGCAATATGATACCCAATAGCCTCCCCCTCTCTATCCTCATCGGTTGCGATATAGACAGTTTGGGCTTTTTTGGCCAACTCTTTAATCTCTTTGACGGTAGGACTAGCGGTGCGTGGAATAGAGTATTTGGGGACAAACTCACCACTATTTTCATCAATGGTAATTCCAAAGGTACTCTTGGGAAGATCTCGAATATGCCCTTTGGAGGCAATGACTTTGTAATTTTTGTCCAAAAAGTTAGAGATAGTCCTAGCCTTGGCGGGGGATTCAACGATAATTAAATTTTTCATAATTTGGGTTACTTTGCTAAATTTTTGCGTAATTCTAACATAAAAAAATAATAGTTCAAGTGATTGTCTTGACTTTTTAACGCGCATGGCTTATCAATATCAATAAAAGTTAAGCTCAATTTAAATATAATAATTTCTTTACAAAAAATAGTATATTTATCGATTTTTCGATAAAATCACGCAATTATAATTAACAAAAGGGTTTTGTGGTGGATATTACAACAAACAAATTGGACAATGCAAACTATAGCATTGCTACTAAAGTAACAACAAAGATAATCGATAACAAAGTCGATAAACTTGCCAAAGAGGCAGGAAAGCAACTCAAACTCGATGGTTTTAGAAAAGGTAAAGTGCCTACTCATGTAGTCAAAGCACGTCACGGTGAGCGATTGACTCAAGATGCTGAGGCTGAGATTGTCAGAGAGTTGCTTGATAGAGGATTAAGAGAGCTTGATATTGCCTCTAACCGTGTTATTGGACAACCTATCTTCAAAAAATATGAAAAGACTCAAGAGGATTTGGATATAGAGATTGAAGTCTCTATAACACCCGATATTGATTTGAGTGGATACGAAGAGATAGCACCTCACTATGAAAAACCCCAAACTTCACCTCAAGAGGTCGAAGAGCGTGTGAAGGGATTGGTTGAGGCACAAGCACCTTTTGTTAAGATTGAAGCAGATCGTGGCGTAGAAGAGGGCGACATGACCGTCATTGATTTTGAAGGAAGCATTGAGGGAGTACCCTTTGAAGGCGGCAAAGCACAACACTTTAGTTTGCGTATCGGTTCAGGGCAATTTATCCCAGGATTTGAAGAGCAACTCAAAGGGATGAAGATGGGAGAAGAAAAAACCATCACCGTTACCTTCCCAAGTGATTACCAAGCCAAAGATTTAGCGGGTAAAGAGACGCAATTTAGCGTTATACTTCATGAGATTCAAACCAAAGGCGAGGCGGTATTGGACGATGCTTTGGCTCAAAAGCTACTGGGTGGAGAAGCCGATGCAACACCCCAAAAGGTACACGAGAGAGTCAAAGCACAAATGGAGTCTGAAAAACTCTCAAAACTCTACAACGAAGAGCTTAAGCCCAAAATGCTCGAAGCATTGGTGGAGAAATTTCAGTTTGATTTGCCCAACAATATCGTAGAACAAGAGATTGATGCGCAAGTCAATCAAAAAGCACAAAGCATGAGCAAAGAGGAGCTTGAAACCTATAAAAACGACGCTGCTAAGCTCGAAGAACTCCGAGAATCGGTACGAGAAGATGCCGCAACAAGCGTCAAGGCTACCTTTATTGTTGATAGTCTTGCTAAGGCCCTAGAGATTAGAGTCAGTGACGAAGAGGTGAGTCAAACGCTCTATTATGAAGCCATGATGCAACGACAAAATCCTCAACAAGTCATCGAGTACTACCAAAAAAACAATCTCCTTCCTGCAATCAAGATGGGAATGATTGAAGATAGACTCTTCTCAAAGCTTCTTGATTTAAATAACAAAGATGAGCAAGAGGAAATCTAATGAGCTATATACCCTATGTGATAGAACAAACCGCTAGAGGTGAGCGAAGCTACGATATCTACTCAAGGCTACTTAAAGATAGAATTATTATGCTTACAGGCGAGGTCAATGATGCTGTGGCCTCCTCTATTGTGGCTCAATTGCTCTTTTTGGAAGCCCAAGACCCTGATAAAGATATCTATTTTTACATCAATTCACCAGGTGGCGTTATCACAAGCGGTCTCTCTATGTACGATACCATGAACTACATCAAGCCCGATATCGTGACGATTTGCGTAGGACAAGCTGCCTCTATGGGGGCTTTCTTGCTCTCTTCGGGTACCAAAGGCAAACGTTACGCACTGCCCCATTCACGCATTATGATCCACCAACCCTCAGGCGGTGCACAAGGGCAATCGACCGATATTCAAATTCAAGCTCAAGAGATTCAACGTCTCAAAGATACGCTCAATGAGATTATGGCAACGCAAACGGGTAAAACCAAAGAGCGTATTGAAAAAGATACTGAACGAGACTACTTTATGTCAGCACAAGAGGCATTGGAGTACGGCTTGATTGATAAAGTATTGGAAAAACACAACATCAACATCTAGGCTTAAACCATGATACGAGAGATTTTAATCTATCCCGATAAACGTCTCGGGATTGTCTCAGACGAAGTTCAAACCTTTGATACCCAACTTCATACTCTTCTTGATGATATGTATGAGACAATGGTTGCCCGTAACGGTGTAGGATTGGCCGCCATTCAAATAGGCATTCCCCAAAGAGTACTTATCATCAATCTGCCCAACGAAGAGGATGGCACACAACCCAAAGAGAAGACTTTGGAGGTGATTAATCCACTCTTTTTGATTCAAGAGGGTACAACAAGCTATCAAGAGGGGTGTCTAAGTGTCCCCAATGTCTATGAAAATGTCAAGCGTTTCAAATACGTCAAGATTGAGTATCACGATCGTTACGGCAACAAGCAGATAGTAGAGAGTGATGAGTTTTTGGCGATTGCTCTACAGCACGAGATAGAACATCTCAACGGTCACGTTTTTATCGAAAATCTCTCCTTTGTCAAACGCAAAAAGTTTGAAAAGGCATGGCGAAAAAAACACAATCTCTAAAAATTATACGAAATAGAGATTTTACCCTCAAAGGGGGAGATACCTCCTTCCTCTCGCCATGGCCAACGGGTCTTCATGTATTCGTTGGAGTAGATGATGGAGAATTTGCCTTTGCGACTATCTGCCCAACCCAATGAGAAGCTGTAATCAGACTCATAATCCTCTTGCAAACCCCAATCACTGTACAAAAAGATACTACCCGCTACAAAAAACTTATCGTAAACAAAGGATTTCATCGAGAGTTGGAGTTTGTGTTGATTGTAGTGCAAGGATTTGTCGTAATCAAACGAAAAAGAGCTTTTATCACCGATTTGGCGGTATCCTGATAGAGAGACAAAAGTAAAATCTTTATTGGGAATATGCTTGATTTTGGGGACTAATAAAAACTCTTGCCATTTGGTTCGATAGTGTATCTCCCATGTGCCATCCCCAAATCCCGCACTCTTTTCATCTGCATTAAAGCGATTGTTTTCGTAGTTGGAGTAGGAAAATCCCCAGCTATCAAGGGCGTAGGAGTCGTAACCAAAAGTGTAGTAGAAATTGGGTTGATAATCACTATCCTTAAATCCATTGGTATCAAGCATTAAACCTGTAGTAAAGTACAAATGGCTCAAAGGAGAAAATCTCAAACCAATGTCAAAAGTTTCACGCGTTGCATCTCTACGGGTGAGATTTTGAATAGAGCTATTGAAGCTTAGTGTTACATCAAGCCAATCTTTGAAATCTTTAAAAAGCTCTTTCTCTTGCGGTTTGGCAACCAAAGGGGTTTTGGATTTGCTTTGGAGTTTTTCGTAGTAGTGGTTTATATCGTGCATAATAGAGCTGTTGGTGTTGCGATTGGTGGTGTGTTCAAGAAGTGTGAGTTTGAGTGCTTCCACCTTTTTGATAGGTTTTTTTGGCAAAGGCGTAATGTATTGAATGATTGATGGAGGTATGGTGTTAGGCTTTTGCGTACTATTGACCTCATGTGAGAGGGTGTTGTTATCATCATGCAAGGTGGTGGTTGTGTTGTTATCTTCTTGAGCGGTGGTTTGGTTTGTCTCTATCGGGAGTGTTGGGGAATTTTTTTTTTACCCTTTTGGCATGGAAGCTCAAATGTAAGATTGCCATCATCAATAAGACGATTTTCATAAGGGAGTCGATAGTCGTAGCGATAGTAGCGGTTGCCCCACAAAAATTGGCTCGAATCAATAGAGGTTTGCACTATTGTAAAATTTCTATCGTCGCCATCGTTTAAAAATCGCTTGTCAAATTCAAGAGCGCTAAGGTTGGTATCAAGGGTTTGGAGATAGTGCTGTGCCTCTTGGAGTGTGGCAAATGAGCCAACTCTTACGACATAATCCTCCCCTTGAGGTTCAATGCGAACCAAATCATCGGCTTCAAAACGTTTAAGGAGTTTGAGTGCATAATCAAAAAGCTTCATGGTAGGCGAACTAATGGTGTAGCGTTTGGATTGAAGCAAAGGCTTTTGGAGGGCGATTTTATCGCGTGCTATGGGGCTTTTGTGATAATAAAAATTGCCAATTTGTTTGTAGTAAATTGATTCCAATACCGCAGCGTTGGTCATAATGTTAAGCGACTTATTGGGGCGTTTAAAGTCGTGATAGTAGCCTCCAAACCACCCCTCTTTGGGATTGTAAAAATCTTTAACGCTTTGCTTGAGTAGCCTTGCATACTCATCAATATGCCCATAGAGTGCATCATAGATAAAAGCCGCTTTGGTGCTGTAGGTAGAAAAATCCTGAAGCGGTTCATTGTAGCGGTTAAAATCACTCCAGTGGCGACCGTTGTTATAGACATCATTAGCCACAAAAAAAGGTGCTTGGTCAAGATGTTCATGGCTTGAAGTGGTTATCTTGTGGGTTGTGTCGTAGCGATGCTTTTGAGCCAAAAAGAGATTGGAAGCGTAGTGTTTGTATTTAAGGTAGTAGGGATGCTCCATCAAACTCCACAAAAAAGTCTCGGCGTTGCTTACTTTGTGTACGGCTCCTGCGGGTACTTCGTAGTCGTCAATGCGTGGATAGTGCAAGTGCCGCTCATCGATAAAATGGCTGTAGGTGTGAATATTAAAGAGTTTGAGTGCACTGTGGATGTAGTGTTCGATGGAAGGGTCTCCTATTTGGTAGAGCTTTTCGGTTGAGTTGCCCTCATAGGTATCGATTTGAGCGTTGAAAGTTCCATGGGTAATGGCACGAGCGAAGTTAAATCTTGAAACAATAGTGCAAATATCATCGCTGTATTTTGGGTATTGATTTTGCAAATGGTAAAGTCCGCTCATCATGTGTGCTACGGGATAGATTCTCCACCCCGCACCTTGTGCATCCTCTTCTCCAAACTCTTTGGTCATTTTGGCTGTCGTAGCGTTGTAGTAGGTATTGGGTAGTTCATTGTTATAAAGTGGCAACGTTTTAAGCGTCTCCATAAGTTTGTCGATTCGTTCATCAAACTTCTCTTGAGTGATAATATCCAAACTTCTAGCCGCTAACGTTCCTAAAATAGTTTTGCCAATGGCATCAACTTCAATAATAGGATAGTTGTGATAGGCATTTACGATACCCGTATCGGGATTGTAGTTGTTTTCAAAAAATACCCACGCTATCTTTGCATCCTCTTTGTCCTCCAAAACGCTACGATTGTAGTCTGTATCGATGGAGTAGGGCTCTAGGATGATTTTGGATTGCTCACTGGGCAAACATCGAAAGCTATTAACGTTGTTGCGATAGTAGTCATAAGTGCCTCGCTTGTTGATAGATTTAAGTTTTTGAAGAGGTCCCATGTTTTTAAAAAGCAGTGAAGTCAATATGATGGAGTTGGTGTTGAGCGTCACGGCTCTGTTGGCTCCAGGCATGGTTTCGTAAATCCCTGCATAGTAGCCCCTCTCTTTGTCGTAATTCTCATCCATCAAATCAAAAAGCTTGGCGGTGTAGTTGGTATCAAAGAGGACTTTCATGCCAATAGCGGCTTTGGTACTAATGGATTTAAACTCTTCATAATCTTGGGCGTGATGATCGACAATCTTCCATGTTTCAAGATTTTCGTAGATGGTGTTGTAGAGAAAATAGGGAGCTTGGTCGATATGGTCTTCGGCTACGGCTGTAAATTGTGCGGTTTCATTAAATCTCGCCTCTTGAACATCGTAAATGCTTTGGATGTATTTGCCCGATTCATTATCGTCCACACCGTAATCAAAACCTGTGTACCAATAGGACTCACTCCCTACAAAGGCACTGTAAAAATCTCGTGTCTCAGTAGGAACATCCACGCCAAAAATAGTGACCTCTTTCATAAACTTGTAGCTTCTTGCTTCGCTTAAGTCAAACCCCCAAATCTCATAACTTCTAGCCAAATACTCTTCGTATCCCGTAAGGGTTTCGTGGTTGAGGTTGGTTTGTCCATCAAGGTATTGCGCACCGTACATATTGCCCACGACGCTTAGGCTACGGCAATAGCGATAACGAAGCAGAAGTTTTTCGATGGTGGGATTGAGTGTATCTTCGCACTGTTGGAGCATATTGAGTGCGGCCATTAGTCTTGTCAAGTCGGCTATCGACCACCCTATCCCTTGAGGTTGTTCGACATTGTTGTAATCGGTCATCTTCGCAGAGAGGGTATTGTAGGTTTTGTTGGGCAGTTCGTTGTTAAACAGCTCCATCTCTTGCATGGTCTCTAAAAACCGATTGATCATCTTTTCAAATCGCTCTTGGGTAATGAAGCCAAACTTTTTGGCACTGTAGATACCGTAAAGTCCATTAGCCCAATCCCATACCGATGCTGAGGGGTAGTTGTCGGCTGCGTTGATGAGTCCTGTTTGTTCGTTGTAGTTGTTTTGAATATACTTCCACGCAACACGAGCCATTTTAAGCTCCTCTTTGGTGGGCTTTGTGAGGAGTTTGCACGGGTCGTTTGGGTCTTCTAAGATGGTCTCATTTTCATCACTCTTGTTGTTGTCGCAACAAAGTTGCATAGGATTGATACAGCAGTTGCTCTTGGAGGCAAGGGCAGTGCGATTATGCTCTGTTGATTTTGATGGGAGAATATCATTGTAGATATAAAAATAGAGCGGTAGAGTCAAAAAGAGCAATAAAAACAACAAACCACCCCCAATAATCCATAAGGCTTTTGTAGAGTTGTTTGATTTTTTCTCTTTCATTGATTTACCTTAATGCCAAAAGATGCCCCTCTTGAATAAAAAAGAGTGATTCTAAGATAACAGCATTGGTATTGCAACTAATAGCACTGTTTATTTTTTGACTATTTTCATAGATACCGCTATACCAACCTCTTTGACTACCCAAAGTTGCAACGGCATTGATAAGATTTTGTGTATAATCGGTGCGATAGAGTGCATACATTGCAAAGGCGGTTTTGGTGCTAAGTTGTCGTTTGTCTTGATAGATTTTGCCCGTCTCATCAATGGCTACCCATGCTTGATTGTTTACAAAGATAGAGTTGTAGATAAAGTAGGGTTTGGTATCAATATGGTCTTCGCTTACAGCGGTAAGGACTCCTGTTTGCTCAAAGCGTTTGGCTTGTACTTTGTAGAGGCGGTAGCTAAACTCTTTGGAGTAGTAGTCCCACCCAAACTCTAATCCATCAAGCATATAAGGCTCCATCAATACATAGTTGTTGGCTCTAAAGGTGTTGCTATCACGAATATCGTAAGGCACATCCACGCCGTAAATCTCCTCAAAATCCAAAAATCTATCGTATCGCATGGAGTTGAGTGCATCGATACCAAAAAGAGCATAGACTTTTGCAGCGTACTGCTCATACCCCAATCGTCCCTCTTGGAGCAATCTATTGCGATTGTTTTGTTTGATAGCTCCGTAGAGTTCGCCATTTTTTTGCAAAGCATTAAAATCCCATTTGGATAGTAGTTTACCGATGCGATTGTTGTAGTCTGGATAGTGACGACTTAGATAGGCAAGGGGCACAAAGATACGCCCAATATCAATCACCGACCAACCAATCCCACCCTCTACGGCTTTGTTGGTGTAGTCACTCATTTGGAGGGTTTGGGTATGATAGACTTTATTGGGTAATTTGCCTTGATAGAGTTCGATTAAACTAAGCGTTGTTAAGAGTTTATCGACTCTTTGATGAAAAGTAGCCTCATCGACAATCCCCAAACGATAGGCACCAATCAATGCAGTAAGGTAGTTACCGCTATCCCACAGTGTGGTTGATGGGAAGTTATCGACAGAATTAACCAAACCCGTGGAGGGATTGTAGTTGTTTTCAAAATATCGCCACGCAATTTTAGCCCACTCTTGCTCTTGGGGAGTCAATGCTCTTTGGATTGGCGTTTTGGGTAGCTCTTTAGATGTTTTTATCTCAATCATTGAGTATCCTTGTTTGCGTAAATCAATGTTGTTTAAAAAGTAAATCAATACAAAACCCACAATCAATGCTATTAAAAATACAATATGGTGTCTTGCTTTTAAAAAATTATCTTTATTTATCATAAGTTATCCTTCAAATCTATAACGAGCTGCTTTTACAATCGCAAAAAGAGCTAAGATATTATATATTGCCCACATTAAATTGACACTGTATCCCGTAAGATACTCACGATAATCCAATAAAAGCATAAGTGTTGCATAGATAATTGCCACAAGATACAACCCAATCAAACCCACCTGAAATTTAACCAACGGCAAAAAGTTACCGCTTTTGGCTACTTTGGAAGTGACGACAAATTGTATCGGTTTGCCTCTTATAACATCCCAAAAGGCACTAAGGACAATAGGAAAAATGGCAATAAAAAATTGTGCCCCTCGATTGGTCGAAACGCCCCATGTTGCTACCAATAGAGCCAATTGATTGAAAAACAAAAAGGGAACAAGATGAATAAAAAACTCCATTGAGTAGCTCTCAACAGGAGCAATATTGGTGAGCATATAGACAATAGGCGAAAAGAGCAACACAAGAAGCCAAATCGCTCCCGTATAGGACCAAAAGGTACTAAAGTACATCAATTTTTGTCCCAAACTCAACCCCGAACTCAAAAATCTCTTAAACTCTCTTTTGGTCAAATCAATCGTTCCTCCTGCGTAACGGAAGCGTTGAGCCGACCATGTGAGCATATCCAAAGGCGAGAGCATTTTGGATTCAACCTTAGGGTGGAGAATGGAGCGGTATTTTTTGCCTTTGTAGGCATGGATGAGGAGTGAGGTGTAGATATCTTCGGAGGTGTGATAGGCAAGGTACTCGACATCAAGCTCACAAATGGCTTTGGTTTTCTCTTTGGATTGGGTTATGCGTTCTGCCCATCTATGGAGTGCCACTTCACGCAAGGCATCGGTTCGGTGAATGGAGGTAGCACCGCAACAAAATGAGGCGTTGTAGTGGTTGCGTCTTCTTTGAATCACATCAAAAAACATTTGAGGATCATTGGCAAAAATATCCTTGCCCGTCTCAATTTTACCCGTCAATTTTTGCACCCAATGAGCCAATATTTCGCCTACTTTGCCCCCTTTTTGACTCCATGAGTTTGTCAGTGACTCTCCTTGTGTGGTGTCGCAAAACCACTGCGGAGTCTGTACCCATGCGACATTGGGGTCTTTGAAATAGCCCATGGTGTTGAGGAGTATATCGGGAAAAAGGCGTGTATCGGAATCAATAATGACAATAAAATCACCCCCCGTTACATCCATGGCGTGAGCAATTGCCCCTGCTTTGCGTCCTTTGTTGCCTTTGCGGGTAATTTGCACTATCTCTTGCGTTTGTGCCATTTGCGTCATCAAAGGATTGTTGCTATCATCAAGCAGATAGATACCCACTTGCCAACTATCAAGTTTTCTAAGCCTTTTGGCTGCTTTGATACTCTCTTGTACCAATAGGGGTTCTTCGTTGAAGACGGGGATATAGATATCAATCTTTATGGCTCTATTGGAGTAATGCTCTTTGGCGATTACTACCTCTTCCATGGTAAGTGGTGGCGTTTGAGGCGGGGTATCGTCAATCTTCCAAAAGTTTATCACGACCAAAAGAGTCCCTACAAACATCATTGTTTCGGCAAACGCCAAAGGAATAGCAAACCACAAAGCATCCATATTGAGCGACTCGCTCCATCGATACTCCAAATACCAAAAGCCTAGCATAATGGTAATAATACCCAAAAATTGAAACGCACTCTCTTGCCACGGGGAGTAGGGTTGGGGAGCGGGAGGGGTGCGTCCATCAAATGAGCTATCCAAAAAATAGAGTGGATTCATCTATTCCCCTTACATCTTTTCATGAAACGACTCAATGGTCTCTTTGATCTCTCGTTTGAAGGGGCTAAGCTCTCGTCTGCCTTGTCTGGCATCGTGAATCAAAAAATCAAGCCCCACCCCTTTGAGGTCAAGGTAGCCTCCATCGGGGTCAATAATAAACTGTTGTGTGATAATGCGGTGTTTGAAATGAAGATTTTTGTTGATTTTGGTATAGGGCAAAACCACACTCTCTTGAAGATGCACCCCCTCTTCGATAAGCACTCCTGAACCTATCATGGTAGGACCTACTATCTTTGCCCCTTTGCCAATGCGTACGCTATTGCCAATATAAACAGGAGGGGTAATATCAATCGCATCAAAATCAATAGCGCAATTGATACCGCACCAAACATTGGGGGCTATCTCTTTGCCGTAGGGTTTGACTTGATTGATTTGACCTTGCAAAAGCTTGATGTTGGCTTGATAAAAATCTTTGGTCGTTCCTACATCAAGCCAATAAAATGTGGGTGCATGGGCATAAAAAGCAATCCCTTGTTCTACCAGTAGCGGCAACAGCTCACCGCCAATATCGTACTTTTGATTATCGGGAATATAATCCAAAATCGAAGGCTCAAAGATATAGATACCCGTATTGATAATATTGCTTTTTGCCTCTTCCACGCTGGGCTTTTCTTGAAAGCTTTTGATTTGACCCGTTTCATCGCACACAACGACACCGTAGCGGTAAACCTCACTGGGGGGTATCTCTTTGCATACAACCGTAGCAATAGCTCCGTGGGCTTTGTGAAAAGCCATAGCTTGTGTTAAATCCAAATCGATAATAGCATCCCCACACACCACCAAAAAGCTCTCATCAAAAAAAGAGGCAAAAGCTTGTACTTTTTTCAATCCACCCGCAGACCCCAAGGTGTGAGGGACAAGCTCTCCGTTTTCTACATTTCCCTCAAGCGAATAGGCGATATGAATACCGTGTGCGTGTCCGTTTTGGTAGTGAGCTTCAAGCATATCGGCTTTGTAGCTTACGGTAACAATCACTTCATTGAAGTTGTGATTTCTAAGCAAATCAAAAAGATAGCTTATAATAGGGCGTTCAACTATGGGAATAAGAGGTTTGGGAACGCAATAGGTCAAAGGACGCGCACGACTCCCCTCGCCTCCGCTTAATACAACTGCTTTCATTGTCTATCACCCGCAAGAGATTCCATGCTTAAATCATCAATCAATTGTTCAAGCCCTACCAATCGAATAAGCTCTTTGGGTTGTTCGCCTAGAGGTGCTAATCTAAGAGTACCACCTGCTTGATGAATATGTTTTAAAGCAAAAACAATAAAGCTAAGCCCCATACTATCCATAAATTCTAATGCACTTAAATCAAGTACAATGTTTGTGTTGTGATTATGGGTTGCCTCCCTAATTATCTCTTTGAGTTGTTCAAGACGATCAAAATCAAAACGCTTTGTGTCAATTTTGATATGCAATTGATTATCTTTGTCGGTTATAATGATTTTCATGGTAAATCCTAGATAAGTGGTAAAAGATTGGGTGAAATATGAGAAGTAGATTTTATGCAGATAGGGTATTGTATCAAATCTGCATAAAATATTGCTTAGTCTAATGAGAAAACCGTATCAACAATATCTTGCTTAAAAACAATATCACCCAATCGATAGAGACTCTTTTCATCAATAGCGGAAGTTTTGATGATGCCCAAATGGTACTCATTGAAGATAAAATATTGGTATCCGTTAATATCATTTTGAGGATTATCAAAGAGATTCATCACCGCAAACCCAAAAAGACCGTTTTGGACAAGCTCCTCTTTGGAGTCCATAAGCTCCCAATAGACACTGTTTGCCTCATCTTCCCAACCATCCACATCAAGCTCACTGTACTCTACGACTGCGTTTTGATTGCTATCACTCCATGTTGCTGTTGCAATAGCGATATAGGGCATAAAGACAGGTTTGTTGTATTTTTGATGCAAAAAGCTGCTCATATTGCTAATGCGTTTGGCTAGATACTCAATCCCTAGCTCCTCATTGGTGTAGGCTTTGGGATTGGGGGCTTTGTAGTATCCTGGATTGTCGTGGTCTCGACTAAATTGACCTATCATTTGATTAAAAGAGATAAAATCAAGCTTATCTTTCAAGGCATTATAGATAATCTCAGGCTTTGCCCATTCGCTTTGGTCACCCAATGCGCAATGGTCGTAACCGCACTTTGGATAGAGTTCATCGACTCCTCTATTACCCGTATCCATCATGCTTAGCGAAAAGAGTACATCTTGGGTATTGTTTTTGATTGTATCAATGGCGTTGGAGATAATGGATGCAAATTTCTCTTGATTGGCTTGTGAGCTTATGACAATATCTTTGTTAAATTCAGGCTCCATAATCACAATTTTTGTTCCCTTAAACTGTTGCAAAAATTTAGCCAAACGCATATTATGCTCATAGTACTCTTGGATATGTGCTTCACTGGGCAATCCTCCATCAAGCTCATCGGCAAAATACCAGTAGCTAAAGACAGGGATATAGCCTCTATCCATTACGCTTTGAAGCTTTTTGACATCGTACCAACTCTCTTGCCAATATTTTGTTGCCCAACAGACTATATATTTAGAGTTTTTTAGTTTTTGTTGGAGGTAATCAAATTGAGTACCATCGAAATTTTTAATATCTTGATAGTAGCTGTTTTGGCTAATGGGTGTTTCACCCACCAAATCCCACGCACTTAGCCAAACTACCTCTTGGGTATTGCCCTCAAAACCAAACGAACTGTTATCACCAAAGCCAACATGAAAAGAGTTGTAGAGTTTATCAGCAGTAATGACGCTGTTGGTGTCCACTGGAGTCGTTGTGTTGTTTGGATCTGCTGGATCAACGCTGTTGCTAGGTGGAGTCGTTGTATCGTTTGGGGATGGGGGATTTTGCGTATCACCGACAATTGCATCACTCGAACCGCCACCGCCACCGCACCCATTGAGAGCGAGAATCAAAAAGAGTAATAAAAACAACTTTCTCATATATATTCCTTGGTTAAATCTTATTGTATGTTATTTTAACTAAATTTTCTTAAGCCCTTGCTTTAAAGCCTTAGGATTACGCTTGATGTGAACGCTTTTTGTTGCGAAAATGTTGTGAAAAAACGGTACAATACTTTTACAATTATTTCATAAGGAGAAGCAATGGGTATTAGTTTAAGCAAAGGCGGACGTATCGATTTAGCCAAAGAGGCCCCGGGTTTAACACAAGTAGGATTTGGTTTGGGATGGGACGAAAACGGAAGCAATACAGGCGGTGAGTTTGATTTGGATGCTTCGGTTTTTATGCTTGATGCAAGCGGCAAGATTCCACAAGATCGCTATTTTGTCTTTTACAACAATCTAACCTCCAGCGATGGTGCTATCGAACACACAGGAGACAATCGTACGGGCGATGGAGAGGGAGATGATGAGACTATTCATGTGGATCTTAGCAAAATCAACCCCGCTATTACGGAGCTTGTTTTTGTCGTCACCATTCACGAGGCACACGCACGCAAACAAAACTTTGGACAAGTACGCAACGCCTTTATCCGTCTCTATGACCGCAACACGCACCACGAAATAGCCAAATATGACCTTGAAGAGGATTTTTCAACCGAAACGGCGTTGGAGTTTGGACGACTCTACAAAAAAGAGGGCTCATGGCGATTCAAAGCCGTAGGGACGGGGTACAACGCAGGGCTACAAGGTTTTGTTGATCAGTTTATAGCATGATTAATCAAAACACTATATACTTCGCCAAATACATTTATTAGGATACACACTTCATGAAACATTTTTATTCATCCATTGTTATTACCCTTATTGGTCTGGTGATTGCCCTCTATTTGGGTGGTTTTTATGCACTCTACATTACCATACTTTTGGCAATACTGGAGGTGTCGCTCTCGTTTGATAACGCCGTAGTCAATGCTAAGGTGTTGGCAACCATGGAGCCTAAGTGGCAAAAGCGATTTATTACCATCGGTATTCCTATTGCCGTCTTTGGTATGCGTTTTATCTTCCCGATTTTAATCGTTTCGGTAGCTAGTTCGATGGGTTTTGTCGAGGCGTTCAACCTAGCCCTCAATGAACCCGAAAAATACCACCACACCCTTGAAAGTACCAAAAATCTTATCTATGCTTTTGGTGGATCGTTTCTTTTGATGGTCTTTTTGGATTTCTTTTTTGAAACCGATAGAGAGCATAAGTGGATTAAGATTATCGAAGAGAATCGTGTTGTCAATAAGATTTCAGAGGTTAATAATGTAGAGATTATGGTTGCTATCTCTTTGGGACTTATTTTGGTCGATCAAACCAAAGATGTAGGGGTAGCGTTGGCGTTTTTTGGTGGAGTATTGTTGCACTCTATTATTGGTTCTTTGGATGAATTGCTCTCTACTGATGGGGTACGAAGCGGTATTATGGGCTTTTTATACCTAGAGGTATTGGATGCTTCCTTTAGTTTTGATGGTGTGATTGGTGCGTTTGCGTTGAGTAGCAATATCTTTATTATTATGATTGGTTTGGGTATCGGAGCTATGTTTGTAAGAAGTTTGACGCTCTATTTTGTAGAGAAAAAGACACTCAGTGAGTTTAGATACCTCGAACACGGTGCGCATTATGCGATTTTGGCACTTGCTTTGGTGATGTTTATCAAGATGTTCTTTGAGATTAGCGAAGTCATTGTAGGTACGATTGGGATTACCTTCATTGGTATCGCCGTCTATCAATCGATTCGTGAAAACAAAAAAGAGCAAGAAGTGGCAAATCAATAGCGGGTCAAGTCCGCAATGACGGGAATTTGCTCACCAACAACAACCTTAAATCCGTAGCCTCGGCTAAAGCCTGAGTTTGAGAGACTCAATAACCTCCAAATGTTCGGCTAAAGCCGAACCTACGTCCGAACCTACAGCTCAAAAGGTAGAAACAAGCTTTCGCTATTGCTAATAAGTGCGTAACATCAGGTGCTAAATAGGCAATACCCGAATATGCTCATCAAGCTCTTTTTTGAGTGTTGCTTCGATAGCAAAAAGCGTACCCGTATTGGCACTCGCACACCCACTGCAAGCTCCCAAATAGCGAATATAGATATCAATATGCGGACCGTTTTCTTTGATGTCCAATATCTCCATATTGCCTCCATCGGCGATAAGCATGGTGCGTATATGCTCATCGATTACTCTATCGACGGCTTTGACTTTGCCTACGATGGTGAGGTCTCTAAAGGTGTCCTCTTTTTGTTGGGGTGTTGGCGTGGCTTTGGGTATCTCCAAAGAGGCTACCTCTACGCCTTTGTAAGTCGCTATTGCCTCGTAAATAACCTCTTGAATTGTTTGCACTTCGCTTAGTTTGTGAGAGGGAAACGCAGGGGTATCGTCGTGGTCACGCAAGGCTTTTTCGATACGTTCAATCGTCAATCCCAACACCTCATCGACACTTTTGCCTAGACAAAGCTCCACCGCCGCATCGCAACTGGCTATCATCACGGGTGTACCGTAGCATTGAAATTTGGCAGCTTTTATCGTATCGTTTGCCTCATCAATCGCCATGTAGAGCCGTATCGCTCCCGCACCACGAGGCCCCACGATAAGCTTTGCTCCCCACTCCAACGCCTCTTGGGGTGTGATTTCTCCTTGATGGAGTGGGGCATTCATACGCTCCATCATCTTTTGACTGTAGTGGTTGTTGGCTACTAAACTATCTATTCCCATTGTTATCTCCTTGTGAAATGGTTCGTAATCGTTTGACCGCTTTTTTTAGCGCTTCAATGGTATCATCAATCTCCTCTTGGGTTGTCAATCGACTCAACGCAAAGCTTACACTGTTTGGCTTTTCGCCCATACTTGCTACGATACCCGATTGACCCAAATCCCACAACATCGCTTCGCCGTGAATGCCCTCAAAGGTTAGAGCAAGAGTGTGAGGAGTGCGTATCGTTTGAGGGGTCAATGAAAGAGTATGAGGAAGTGCAAGTAAAGCCTCTTCGAGTCTATCACGCAACTCTTTGGTATCTTCTAGCTCAAAATCCATTGCATCAAAAGCAAGTTCCATCGCTTTGCCCATGCCAATGACTCCAGCGACATTGACGTTACTCTCCCAAAACGCTCTATCAAGCTCTTTGCCTTGACGCATATAAAGCCCTCCGACTCCTTGGGGTCCGTGAAACCTATTGGCACGAAAGCTTACATAATCCACGGGGGTATCTTTGAGCGAGATAGGGATTTTGCCAACGGCGTGGGTAGCATCACTGTGAAGCAATACCCCTTTGGCTTGACAGATAGAGGCAATAGCATCCATAGGAAAGATTGCCCCACTCTTGCCACTAGCCCACGGTATCGAGACAAATGCCGTTTGAGGCGTAATAAAATCATGCACCGTATGCGCTTCAACCACTCCTTGGGCATTGAGGGGCAAATAGGTCACCTTAACGCCTTTGGATTGCAAAAAATCGATGCTTTTGGTCAAAGATTGCTCTTTGATAGTCAGGATATGATTTTTTTTGCTATGCAAAATGTGTTGAAAATAGAGTCCCCATGCCACCATAGACTCGTGTGCGGTTGGGATAATGGTATCTT
>DYMA01000119.1 GCA_020721815.1 Sulfurovum sp.
GGGTGAACGGATAGTGTAAAACCGTTCGTGCCCAACTCTGAGCTTGTCGAAGAGTCGAAGCACTTTTTTTGGCAGTTATTTCACACTCTCTCCCCAATGGGAATGCATATAGGAGTGAAGCCATAATATCTTCTCTTTCTAAATCTTCATAATCCTCCAATATTTCATCATTAGACATTCCACTATTTAGTAGCTCTATAATTGTCTCTACACTATAACGTAACCCACGAATCGTAGGTTTGCCATAACAAATATTAGGGTTTATTGTTACTCTTTTTAATAAATCATCTTTTTTCATTTTAGCTCTTTAACAAATCCGTGGCAACAGCTCACCACTGGGCATATCCAAAAACCGACTCGTACCCCATGCACTTTTGAGTACTACCTTTTGAAGATACTGCTCACTCACTTCACCTATAATCGAAGCATTACTGTTAAACGATTGCAAGATTTCTAACGCTTTTATAGCATCACTTTTATCAACTGCCAACACAAACGTCCCCTCATTAGCAAGTGCCGTCGCTTCAAATCCTAGCAGTTCACATAGCCCCATCACTTCATCCCCAATAGGGATTTTATCCTCAGTTACCTCAATGCACACATTGCTCTGCTTCGCCCACTCATTAAGCACCGCCGCCAATCCCCCACGGGTGGCATCACGCATCGCAGTGATTTTGATATTGCTATCAATGAGCTTTTGTACGATAGGATAGAGCGAAGTGCAGTCACTTTGAAGGCTACTGCTCATCTCCATCCCCTCACGAGCCGCAAAGATAGTCGCCCCATGACATCCTATATCACGGCTTACGATTATTGTATCATGGGTGCTAATGCTATTGGAACTAATCCCCTCTTTTTGAACCTCTCCAATACCTGTCGTATTGATAAAGAGTTTATCGACACTCCCTTTGGGTACGACTTTGGTATCACCACTAACAATCATCGCCTCGTTTTTAGCTAGTTCATCTGCCATTGATTCTACAATGGTTCTTAGCTCATCCATATCAAACCCCTCTTCTATCATAAACGAGCAGGTGAGATATTTAGGCTTTGCCCCCATCATCGCCAAATCATTACACGTCCCACAGATAGAGAGCTTACCAATATCCCCCCCCGCAAAAAATAGTGGAGTCACCGTAAAACTATCGGTACTAAAGACCAATTTACCCCCCTCAATCACCGCCGCATCTTCACTTTTGGCAAGTATCTCATTATCAAAGGCTTGATAAAATAGTTCGTGTATCAGTTGATTGTTCTCTATCCCACCGTTTCCATGGGCTAGTTTAATTTGGGGCATTTTTTCTCCTTTTGTGTAGGTTTGGCACTGCCAAACGTCTAAATAAAATTGAGGATGATAACAATATTTTGCATTTGTAGGTGCGATCATATCGCACAAAATTGTGTGACACGGTCACACCTACAGTTTCTAAACATTCATTTCATCCAAAAGTCATTTTTGTCGTTTGGCAGTGCCAAACCTACGAAAATCTCTTCCATATACTATACGCTACTAATTCAACAACCTGTTGCATAAATTCATAATCTAAAGTATCAGGAGTATCACTTGGCTGATGATAGTTTGGATTTCTAAACTCAGCCGTATCACTCCACATCAAAGCAGGAATATTGTTTTGCCAAAATGGGTCATGATCACTTCTACTTAGATGAGGGAAAAAAATTTCAATACCCAAAAATACTTTTAACGCCTTTACTTTGAGTTGAGGTGTATAGTTATTAGCATTTTTCAAAATTGGTTTAATAAGATGATTAGAGTTTCTATTCGCAATAATGGCGATAAAATCCCCTACATCATCAATTTTGATAGGTAAACCTTTTGGAACGAGCTGTGAATTTGATTTATGGCTACAATACCCTATCATTTCAAAAATATGTACTGCCTCAATGTTCCTAATATGCTCTTTTGATAAAGAGGTGACAAAATCATAACTTCCTAATAGTCCATCTTCTTCACGATTAAAAGCTACAAATGCAATAGGCAATGGAGCAAATTTAGCCAATGCTTTAGCAATTGCTAACACTCCTGCAATGGCACTTGCATTATCATCAGCACCATGAGAATTGGGTACACTATCGTAATGCCCACCAATAATAATACGACACTCATCCAAACTAACACCGTCATAGGTAGCAACTACATTACTGTACTCTCCTTGAAAAATACTGTGCAGACCATGATTGATAAACTCTTTATGAATCCAATCTCTTGCTTTTTGGTTGTTCTTTTTTTCATGATGATAGTGTCTTGGTATGGCGATAGATTCAACAACATATCTAAGATAGTCTATATCAATATCCAATTGTTTTTGAATAATAAAGTTGATTAAATTATTTTTGGAATTTAAAACAAGCATTGTAACTCTTTCCTTCTAATTATTGTAGGGTGGTGCTTTCTAGCCCACCATTAATATTATACAATTGAAAACAATTGGTGGGCTACGCCCACCCTGCCCCGCAAAACCACCTTTACTATCCATGATTTTATTTAGACGTTTGACAGTGCCAAACCTACCTAAGACTCAACTCAATTGCCTCAATTATATTCTCTATAAGTTCATCTAATGTATCGGCTTGGGTAAAACACCCTTTGAGATTGGGGACATAAGCGATATATCCACCATCAAGCTTATCCTCTTCAACAATCACAGAGTATCTCATTTTGGCTCCTTTTTCATCTATTATAGCATATTCAGGCAGATTGTAATTTTTACCCAGTCGCCTCTTTTAATCGTTCCAACTTCTCTATGTACTCTTCTGGTGTCATCATTGCAACAAATTCCCATATTTATAATAAGCCGCACACGCCCCCTCGCTACTCACCATACAGCTTCCAAGTGGATTGGATGGCGTACAAACCTTTGCAAATACTTTACAATCAATTGGATTAGCTTTGCCTTTAAGTATCTCTCCGCAGATGCAAAGTTTGTGATCATTGATTTGTTGCGTGGGCAATATCGCTTGATAGATTACCTCGGCATCGATAGAGGCATACTTCTCTTTGAGTCTAAAGGCACTGTTGGCAATATCCCCAATCCCCCTCCATCTAAAATGCTCTCGTCGCTCAAAGTAGCTTTCAATGAGCTTTTGAGCCACCGCATTACCCTCTTTGGTGACACTTCGTGTGTATTGCACCTCTACCTCGCTTCGTCCCTCATTGATTTGTTGAAGTATCATGAGTACCGATTGCATCACATCAATAGGCTCAAATCCACTGACTACTACGGGTTTTTTGTAGTGCGTAGCAAACTCATCGTAGATTTGACTTCCACTTATCACACTCACATGACTAGGACCGATAAAAGCATCGATGGTATGCGTAGGGTCATCAAGCAAGACATGCATGGGTTCGGGTACAGTGATATGATTGATATGAAAAAGGATATTTTTGATATTTTTGTTTACTACTTGATGAATAAGGGCAGTTGTCATAGGGGTAGTCGTCTCAAAACCAATAGCAAAGAAAACAACGCTTTTATCGGGGTTGTCGTGAGCAATTTTGAGACACTCCATAGGCGAATAGACAAACCGCACATCGGCTCCCTTTGCCCGTGCATCTTGCAAATTGCCTTTGCTTCCTGGTACTTTGATCATATCGCCCAGTGTTACCAAAATCACACCCTTTTGCATTGCCAAAGTATAGGCGTGGTCGATACGCTCTTTGGGCATGACACACACGGGGCAACCTGGTCCATGAAGGAAACGGACATTGGAGGGCAAAAGTTGATGGAGTCCATACTTCATAATCGAATGCGTATGCCCCCCACACACCTCCATAATATTGATAGGTTTTATAAGCCTTTTTGCCTCTTCATCTATGAGCCTTGCATAAGATTTGATTACCTCTGGTTGTCGAAAACCCTCAAAGAGGTCTTTAAGATTTAGGGGCATGACCTATCACCTCATCCAAATCTATCTCCTCACCGTAAAAATACTCTTCCAAAAGTGGCTTGATTTTGTACTCTATCACAAACTCCAAATCATTCTCACCCTCTAAATTCATAAAATAGCTATGCCCCAACTGATACTCCTCGCCTCGTTTGTCTTTGATATACTTATTGAGTTTTTTCATCAACGCTTTTGCTTTTTCATCATCGACTAGGTTAGGATTGGGCTTCATCTTGATAAATGTAAATCTCCGACGCAAAGCAATATCCATCGTCGCAATCGATTTATCGGTGGAGTTCATGGTGGCGATAATATAGAGATTGGAGGGGATTTTAAACTTCTCTTTGGAGTATGGAAGTGTGACTTCATAACTGTCTCTTTTGTCCTCTTCAATTAAAGTTATCAACTCTCCAAAGATTTTGGAGATATTACCACGATTGATTTCATCTATTATGATGTAGTGGTTTTTTTCGCTATTTTCTAAAGCACGATTTGCAAGAGTTTTAAAAATACCATCTTCTAACTCAATATGTCCATCTTCATTAGGTCTAAAACCCTCAATAAAATCCTCATAAGAGTAGCTTTGATGAAAGGTGACAAACTCTAAGCGTTTTTCGCTTTTAATCGTCTCAAAAGTAGATTTATCAAAGTTATCGGTTTTATTGTTTGCTGTTATGGTCTTAAAAATAGTTGTTTCATCTTCGCCATTTTCTATCATACTTATCAAGCGTTGATAGTTGTGCGTTTTGCCTACCCCTGGTGCACCGTAGAGGAGGATGTTTTTAATAAAAATTGTAACTAAGTTTGAATTGTAATCGTGCATACTATTATCTAAACCGCTAGATATTTCTTCTGCATTAAATACGGAAGTTTCATGTATGTTTTTTTTATTTCCGACAATAAATTCTATTTGTTTGTTCTGATACTTATCTAGTAATATTTTATGTTGATTAAAATATTCTAAAAATTTTTCTCCTTCTCGTTGAGAACGTGTTTTGGTATCGGTAGTATTTTTTTGTGTTCCACCTAATTCCTTGCAAAACCTATATTTAATTCCATTAATCTCATATTCAGATTTCCAATATCTTGCACCATCGTTGTCATGAATTATTTGTTGAACTGTTTTTGCAAAACTATAATTTGCCTCTATCCCTAATTTCTCTTTAGTATAAGACCTATCTTGTAAACTCTTTAATTCTTGTGAATTATACTTTAAGTGTTCTGAAACCTTTTCTAAATGTTCTTTTACAAACTCACCTATTTTTATTTGAATTGTATCATCAGTCATTTGGTACTCCTTTGATAATATATAAAGTTTAAATAATGCTTTAAAGCATAAGTAGGACTATACTTTCTTTTTGTATTAAAAAAAGTTCCGTCAATTTTATTATAATAACTTCTAAGAGTATTAATATCTTCAATTTCAAATAGCGAATCAATATGCAACTCTTGAGGAATAGAGGTTTTAATATTTGATAATACGGTTTTTTGTGAACCTTTTACTAATGGTGTTCCATCATCATTTTTTGCTACTTCTCTTAAATATGCTATAAATTTGCTTTCATTCATAATACTCTCTCCATTCTTCTTTTCATCTCACCAATATACTTTTTATAATCATTTATATCATAATCCAAATCAATCAAAGCAATTTTAAGCTTTACTCTATACTCATCACCCAAAATCAAATCTCTATCTCTATCTCTATCTTCTAAATCTTTAGGATAGAGTAGCATAACATCTTTTTGATAATGTATCCCATAAGCAAAGGCTTGAAGTTTATCGTTTCGTTTGACCTTATCAAGCTTTTTGTATTTGGTATCGATTATGAGCTTGGTGGTGATAATATCGGGCTTTAGGATTAGGTCATTTAATACTCTTTGGTTTTGTATCTGCGTGCTACTATCAAGCTCTTTTACCATCCGTGCGATAAACTTCTCAAACAGCACATTCATATCAAACAAAAAAGCAAAAGATTTTTGATGGGGTGCAAAGAGTGGGATAGATTGGCGTAGCAACAAAAGGGCAAGTTCATAGCTACGCTTAAATCGATGATTGAGACGATTGAAGTCGATAGTGAGGCGATGAATATCGATAACTTTGGCTTCTACTTCATCGAGTATCACTTCACACTGCTTCAAAAGCTTTTTGTTTTGCACAAAGCGTTGCAGATATTTGATAGCATAGAGCAAAAATTGATTAAGGGGGTTATCGGGGCTAAACTCATCGTACTCGCAGTAGATTTTGTGATGGGTGAAGTTGTAGAGGAGCTAACCGACTAGCCTGTTAATTTAATTATACCCAAAAATACTAATACAATCTTACTACTTTGACACATCAAGCTATTTACGCTAAAATATATACATAAAACTTTTTACACCAAAGGAGAGACCATGAGTGCAACCGTACGAAAAAACTTTGTATTAGACCAAAAAGTAGCCAATCACCTAGAAGAGTTGGCCAATAAGAGCAATCAATCGATGACAGCACTTATTCAAGATATGATAGAAGAGCGATACCAAAAGCTACGAGTCCAACAACGCAAAGAGGTATTAAAACAAATGGATGGATTTGGTAATGGGCTACTTACAGATTTTTCGATTCAATCGGCTAAGGCTAATATGGATGTATAGACGAGTCTTTTTGGATGCCAATGTCATTGCTGATATATATGACCACAATCGTCCCTTTTATGCCCAAAGTAAAAAAGCCCTACTCTATTTAAGCGACAATGATAATATCAAACTCTTCACCTCATGCGATATTATCACCACCCTCTACTATATCTTTTCCAAAAACAACAAATCCAAAGCCCTAGAGGCAATCATGCAAATCAATCAACTGTGTCATGTTGTAGAGTTTGGCAACGATGAAGTAACCCAAAGCTGTATCTTGATGCAAAACAACTCTAGCTATCAAGATTTGGAAGATACCATCCAATATGTCATGGCAAAAAAAGTAGGGTGTGATTTGATACTATCCAATGACAAGGGGTTTGTTTCAGAGGATATAGAACTCAAAAATACAGAGGAGTTTGTAAAGAGTCTATAAAAAGAGGAGGTAGCGATAATATGCTCTTTGGGTATCTCGTAGGTATCCATTGGCTCACTTAAGTTTGCATTCAAAGCAACTCTTTTCTAGGAATGATAGCTTTAAACTCCTCTTTTTCTCTATCGTTGATAAACTCTACATTGGGGTTGATTTTTATCACTCTTCTTATCCCACTTCCTCTTCCCGTGTAGGGCAAAATCACATTGCAAATTCTATCGAGTGTTTGATTTCTTCTGATGGTATTGCCCAGTTTTATTTTTTCAACTGTTAAGGAGTTGTAAAGTTTCCCAGGACTAATAATTTCTACTCTATTATGAAACATAAATATTTTAATTGGAGAATTAATATAATAATCCCTATGAATAAGTGCATTGATGATAAGCTCACTCAAAACGATTTCATCAATCTCTAAAACTCCATTGGAGTTAAAATCTTTGTAACCACTCACCCCATCACCTAAGCCAAAATTAAAGTAAAAAA
>DYMA01000120.1 GCA_020721815.1 Sulfurovum sp.
AAGGTCGCACGTGAGTCGATGTAGATGGTGTGGGGCAGACGCATAATGACCCCTTTGTGCATAAGTGCCTCTTTGATACGGTTTTGCATGATAATTTCGGCATTGGCAAGGTCGAGTTTGGAATTGACTCCTTTAAACTCCTCCTCTTTGACATAGACGGGATTGATGGTTTTGCCCTTACTAACCGCCATTTTGATAATATCGGTAAGGTAGTACTCTTTTTGGGCATTGTCATTGGTAAGCTTGGGGATAAAACTCTCCAAAATCTTTCGTTTGAGGGCATAAACCCCTGCATTGACGCTTTGTATCATCTTTTGAGCCTCATTGCAATCTTTCTCTTCGATAATCTCTTGAACATATCCTTTTTTGATAGCCACACGCCCGTATCCTGAGGGGTTGTTGAGCTTGATGACACTCATATTAATATCCCCATCTCCACTAGCAAGAGCCTCAATAGAATCTTTGGTCACAAGGGGCATATCACCGTTTAAAATGACTACTTTTTTATGCTTGATCGACAAATCCCGCATCGCCCCGCCCGTACCTGGGAAGTTGGCTACATCTTGAATGTGAAAGTTGATGGTTTGCTTATAGTTTTTTTGAATCTCTTGAATAATACGCTCTTTTTGATGATAGACCACGACTGTAACATCATCGCTAACCTCTAAGGCTGCATCAATGGCATAAAAGAGCATCGCTTGACCTGAAATTTTATGCAACACCTTAGGAGTATCGGACTTCATTCGTGTCCCTTGTCCTGCTGCTAAAATCACTACGCTAATTGACATATAAACCCCTTGTTGTTTTTATTTTGCGATTATAACAAATTTGCGGTTAATCGCTACTCTTTGAGTGCATGTACCATCTTGATGCTCTCAAGGGCATTATCAATAATCTTTTTGGTTGATGCCAAAGGCTTCATGGCTAAATTGGTCTGCTTTTTATCCAATGATTCATCCATAAGTATCCCCATTACCTCTTTTTCAAGCTCTTGCTTAATCTCATCAAACTTTTTTTCAATAAAACCTATATCCATTACTTCCCTTTGGGTCGAAAAATTTCAATGACATCTTCATGGGCTACCATATACCTCCCACCAATCAAATCAATGCAATAAGGCACAGCAGGGAAGACGGCATCAAGGCACTCCCGTATCGATTGGGGTTTGCCTGGGAGATTGATAATGAGTGAACTTTCACATATCCCAGCCGTTTGTCTTGATAAAATTGCTGTAGGCACATGGCGTAAACTTGCCGCTCTCATCTGCTCTCCAAAGCCTGGCAAAATCTTTTGACACACATTGAGCGTCGCTTCGGTTGTCACATCACGAAGAGCTGGCCCCGTGCCTCCTGTGGTCACAATCAAATCGCATCGAGCCTTTGCCAACTCTTTGAGGGTTGCTTCTATCATCTCTTGCTCATCGGGAATGCATCGATAGAGATATTCGCACTCATTTTGCAAATACTCTCCTAGCGTTTCCATAATAGCCACACCCGAAACATCTTCATAAATTCCCGCACTCGCCCTATCGCTTGTTGTGACGACACCTATTGTGATTGTATCCATAATAATCCTGTTTTTTGGTTGCTAATATATCTTAAAATTAATTAATTTTTGATACTGCAAAAATATTTATCACCCTAAGCTTGATTTGAGCCATTGGATTACACGATACGACACAAAGCCATAAAGTGTTTGTTTGTATTTTTTGACTATAATACACTTTCAATTAAACGTAAGGACTATAAATCAATGTATGATAGGCAAAAGGGTGAGCTTAAATACTCTCCAGAACTGGGTTACTACTACGAAGCGGATCTCGAAAAGCATGAGAAGTACAAACATATTCAAAAAATATCACTCATAGTAACCGCACTGATTCTTACAGCAAGTGGAATCTATTGGCTGCTCAATCAAAAAAAGAGCAAAGAGCCTCAAACACCTCCAACACAAACCCATACACCAACAACACAACCTAAGCCTCTTGATGAGAAGAACACAACTTCACCCATCCAAACCCAACCCATACCCTCTACCCCTCTACCCAAAGAGATAAACACTACCCAAGAGTCAAACACCTCAAGCTATCCCAATCCAACGCTAGAGAATAACGATACACACATCCAAGCCAACCCATCCGAAGATAATAGCAGTGAGGTTATTTTTGATAGAGGCAACACCAATCTCTTTTTTACCTCTATGGGCAAAAGCGTAGAAGGGGCAGTAATCAAAAAAAATGTAGAAGAGATTCATTTGGAAATCGATGATGCCAAAGCCAAAGAGGAGATCAAAAACGAACAACTCAACAACGGTGTTGTCCCCCCAAAAGAGGAAAATACAAAAGAGAAGCCCAAAACACAAGAGAACAAAACCTCTACACCTCCCAAAACTATTACGGTCAAATCGGGCGACAACATCTATTCAATCTCCAAAAGAGTCTATGGTGACTCTAAATTCTATAAAAAAATCCTTCAAGCCAATAAAATCAAAAATATTCGCTCTCTCAAAATAGGACAAAAGCTTATTATTCCACCCAAGGATTAAAAAGCTTACATTTTAGTCATCTATAATCTTATTTTGATATAATCAGCAAAATTTACTTATTTTAAAATGGAGTATAAACCATGAAGATGAATGGTTCTCAAATGGTTTGTGAAGCTATCACCCGTGAGGGGGTAAAAGTAGTATTTGGCTACCCTGGTGGAGCTATTATGAACGTATATGATGAGATTTACAAACAAGATGGTTTTAAGCATATTCTAAACCGTCATGAACAAGCCAGTGTTCACGCTGCCGATGGTTACGCAAGGGCCACGGGCGAAGTAGGTGTTGCCATGGTCACAAGTGGGCCGGGATTTACCAATGCCGTTACAGGATTGGCTACGGCTTATATGGATTCAATTCCACTCGTAGTCATCTCAGGTCAAGTCCCTTTGAGTCTTATTGGCACCGATGGATTTCAAGAGATAGATGCCGTGGGCATTAGCCGTCCATGTACCAAGCACAACTATTTGGTTCGTGATATAAACGACTTGCCACGCATTTTAAAAGAGGCGTTCTATTTGGCACGAAGCGGACGACCCGGACCCGTACTGGTGGATATTCCCAAAGATGTCACGGCGGAATTTGGAGAGTTTGACTATCCCGATAGCGTCGATATGCCTACCTACAAACCCTCTTGCAAAGGAAACGATAGACAAATCAAAAAAGCTGCTGAGGCGATTATCAATGCCAAAAAGCCTTTGATTTACATCGGTGGCGGTACGGTTTTGTCCAATGCGAGTGAATTGGTGCGTGAACTTGCCCAAATGACCCAAATCCCAGCGGTTGAAACATTAATGGCAAGAGGGGTTATGGGTGCGGGTAATCCGTTGCTCTTAGGAATGTTAGGAATGCACGGAAACTACGCCTCCAATATGGCAATGAGCGAGACCGATTTGATTATCTCACTAGGAGCTAGGTTTGATGATAGAGTAACGGGAAAACTTTCAGAGTTTGCACGTTATGCTCAAATCATTCATGTCGATATAGACCCTGCCAATATTGGAAAACTTGTCGATGTTGATTATCCTATTGTGGGTGATATTAAAATTGTAGTAGAGAAGCTTATAGAGCAACTTCAAGAGAGAGTTAATCCCAAAAACTATGAGAGTTGGCGTGATGTCCTCAAGCGATACAATACGTTGCATCCTCAAAGCTTCAAAGATAGCGATGAAGTCCTCAAACCCCAATGGGTCATTGAGCGTATCGGCAAGCTTGTAGGCAAAGAGGCGATTATCACCTCCGATGTCGGACAGCATCAGATGTGGGCGGCTCAACACTACCCTTTCGATAGAGCCAGACAGTGGATCAATTCAGGCGGATTAGGCACTATGGGATTTGGTTTTCCTGCTGCTTTGGGAGCTAAGGTGGGGTGTCCTGACAAAGTCGTTATCAATATCACAGGCGATGGCTCAATACTCATGAATATGCAAGAGTTGGTAACGGCTGCGGAGTATGAGATACCCGTTATTAATGTCATACTCAACAACCACTATTTGGGCATGGTACGCCAATGGCAGACTTTCTTTTACGATAAACGCTATTCTGAGACTGATTTGAGCTACCAACCCAATTTCAAAGCTCTAGCGGAGGCGTGTGGAGGCATTGGATACGATGTAACCACCAAGGAGGAGTTTGATAGAGTGCTATTAGAAGCTATTGAACGCAAAAAAGTTTGTTTTATCAATGTCGCCATTGATCGATTGGAAAATGTACTTCCCATGGTACCCGCAGGTGGTGCCTTGTACAATATGATGTTAGAGCATAAGGATTAATAATGGAAAATATAAGAAGAGTAATTTCTGTAATCGTTATGAATGAGAGTTCGGTTCTAGCCCGTGTGACGGCACTCTTTGCAGGACGAGGCTACAATATCGATTCGCTAACCGTTGCCCCCATCCCCCAAAGCAACTTTTCGCATATCACAATCGTCACCAAAGGTGACAAGCGTATTATTGAGCAGATTACCAAACAACTCAACAAGCTTGTCCCTGTATTTAAAGTCATGGAACATGAAGAGATGATTGAAAAAGAGATGGTCATGGTGAAATTTTCAGTCAAAGAGCGTCTAAGCGATATTGCTGCCCTTTGCGGTGCTTACAATGGAGGTATTGTCAATGTCGGTCCCGATATTGTCATTGCTATGGCAGCCGATGAACCCAGACGCATCGAACACTTTTTGGAAGCTACGCAGATATTTAATCCCATCGAAGTCGTTCGTGGCGGGGTAGTGGCGATAGAACGCTAATTTAAGCGGGGGGGGTGCTTTCTATATTCCATCATTTCGATTGGAAAGCACATCCAATGGTTGCAATACAACCTTAGGAGATATTTCAAGGAGAGTGATTAAAGGAAGAAATAAATGCCAGAAATTAGTAGATTTTATGGAATAAGAATTACAATATATTTCGACGACCATTTGCCGTCTCATTTTCATGCAGAATATGGAGAATATGAAGCAGTTTTTGCCATACAAAATGGAGAGGTGATAAATGGCAAATTACCAAATACGGCCAAAAAACTTGTGAAAAAATGGCACGGATTGCAAAAAGATAAAATAATGGAAGCTTGGGAACATATTCAAAATGATGAAGTTTTTGAAAAAGTTCCACCTTTGGAATAAGGGAAGATAAAATGATAATCAATATAACAAAAGCGCAATATTTAGAAGAGTTTAAAGTTAAAGTTTGCTTCAATGATGGATTGGAAAAAGTAGTTGATTTGAAAAATTATATCAATTCAAAAAAACATCCTTTTTTTCAGCCATTAAAGCAGATTGATGAATTTAAAAAATTTAAAGTTCATAGAACATTGATTTGGGATAATGGAGCAGATATAGCACCAGAGTATCTATACGATAGGATATAGTGCAATTTTTTTAAGATTATTTGCATAAATGTGAATAAAATCTAAAGTTTTTATGATATAATCACGCCCCATTCACATTGTGAAAATTAAATATTACCCATCAGGAGGTCATTATGGCTTTGGATACGGCGAAAAAGCAAGAGATTATTGCTAAGTATGCAAGAGGCGACAAAGATACAGGTTCAACAGAGATTCAAGTAGCTATTCTTACAGAGAGAATCAACTATTTGACAGAGCATCTTAAAACCAACAAAAAAGATCACTCATCAAGATTGGGGCTTTTGAAACTTGTTGGACAAAGAAGACGATTGATGAGATACCTCAAAAACAAAGATTAGGCACGATACAACATCATCAAAGCAGAGTTAGGCTTACGCAACTAATTGCAATCTATCCGCATCGCACGATGCCGATAGTTACTCCCCAAAAGTAATCATTTATCATAAATATATTTAATTTTTCCTCTCCAAACACTTATATCTAATCATCTTTTAAGTACAATATCTCAATACCTACTATCAAGATAGTAAAAATTTCTGCTAAAAGCATAGGAGAAGAGGATGTTTGAAATAGCGTCGCAAATGATTGTTTATTTATTGATTGCCCTGTTGATTGGATACATTATAGGCTACCTTAGTAGCAACAAAGAGTCCAATGAAGCAATAGACCATAATATGTACACCAAAGCCCAACACATCAATAAAGAAGCACGTATTAGGGCTGAAGAGGAAGTCAAAGCACTCGTGCAACGACTCAAAACAGTAGAGGCAAAACATATTGAGGCAGAGGCAAAAGCACAAGAAGAAATAAAAGCACTAACGGAACAACTCAAAGCAGAAGAGACACAACGTATTGAACTAGAAGCCAAAGCCAAAGAAGAAATAAAAGCACTAACAGAGCAACTCAAAACAGAAGAGACACAACGCATTGAGGCAGAGGCAAAAGCACAAGAAGAAATAAAAGCACTTATGGAACAACTCAAGACAAAAGAAGAGGCAAAACACATTGAGCCAGAAGCCAAGGCACTTGAGAAATTCAACCCTATTGATGATATAACGCGTATCAAAGGACTAGGACCCAAAACCGCCAAAGCTTTAGGAATGATGGGCATTACTACTTTTGATCACATCATTGCACTCACCGATGAAGACAAAATCACTATTAGCAAAAAAATTCACGGACGACTCAATATTGACAAATGGGCATCACAAGCTCAAAAAATCAAAGCCGAGGATGCGCAAATCGCATGAAAGTTGAGATTCAAGTTCGTCCCATGGGAGAGTACGGTACCAACTGCTATATCGTAAGTGTTGAGGGCAAGGATCTCATAATCGACCCAGGAGTGGGAGCGACAGAGTGGGTCAAAGCCCATGTCAAAAATCCTGTAGCGATTCTCAATACTCACGGTCATTTTGATCATGTGTGGAGCAATGCCCAGCTAAAAGAGGCTCTCAATATCCCCATTTATATCCAAAAAGCCGATGCTTTTATGCTCACGCGAGACCCCATAGGGCGAGGTGTGCCACCCTCCAAAGCCGATATTGAAATCGAAGGAGATAGTGTAGTCTATATTGATAACATTGCGGTAAAATATATCCATTTCGCAGGTCATACACCTGGTACGAGTGTCATTGAGATAGGCGATAATTGGTTTTGCGGTGATTTTTTGTTTCAAGACTCCATTGGACGATGGGATTTTCCCTTTTCAAGTGCCAAAGATATGATAGCTTCACTCCAAAAAGCCAAACAAATCAAAGGCAATTTCACGCTCTATCCAGGACACGGTGGTGCCACTACGCTCAAAGCCGAACAAAAAAATATGGATTGGTGGATTCGCAAGATAGGCAATTAAATCAATTCATGGAAGTTACCTTGAAACCATTACAATTTTGGCAACCAATACCAAAGCAACTACGCCAATACCTACAATAATAAAAAATTGATGAACCCCAAAGTGTGTCACTAGAGGATGGAAAACAATAGGTGAAAAAAACTGCCCCATAAACAAAGCACTCG
>DYMA01000266.1 GCA_020721815.1 Sulfurovum sp.
AATAAACTTTAGGATTTTTTATGACACTTGACTATTTTATACGCAAACAAAGCATACTTTTAGCTAAAGAAAATAAATCATACATTAGAAAAAACTATTTTAATCTACTCGACTCCAAAGAGCGGCTTGTTGGCATTGTAGGTGCTAGGGGTGTGGGTAAAACAACGGTGATACTGCAATATCTAGCCTCTTTAGAAGAAAAATTTCTCTACATTATGGGTGATGATATTGCATTTGGTTCGGTTTTGCTTTATGATATTGTGGATGAGTTTTACGCTTTGGGCGGTCGTGTGGTTGCTATTGATGAGATACACCGCTACGATAATTGGGCTAGAGAGATAAAAAATCTATACGATAGTTTTCCTGATCTTACTATCCGTATCAGCGGCTCATCCATGCTCAATATTCTTTATGAACAGTATGATTTGAGTCGTAGGATTGTACTCCATACCATGCCATCTTTGAGTTTTCGAGAGTATTTGGAGCTTGAAAAAGCCATCAAACTAAGCAGTTACAGTTATGATGATATTATACAAAATGGAGTAGAGATTAGCAAAGAGTTGGTTTTTGGTCATAGTTTTTTGTACGGTGAGTTTAAAAACTATCTTCGCTACGGTGCTTATCCGTTCTATTTGGAGTCACTTGAGGGGTTTGATATCAAGCTCTTTAATGCGTTGGAAAAAATCATTCATGAAGATATTCCTTCTCTCAATAAAATCGAGTACGGTCACATCTCAATCTTTCAAAAGTTAATCTATCGACTTGTCGAGTCTCAAAAGCCTTTTAGCGTCAATATGGCATCGTTGGCACGGGAGTTTGGGGTATCCCAACCGACACTCTATGGCTATATGGAGATACTTGATCGCAGTGCTATTTTTAAATCGATGCGTAAATATTCCAAAAAACTCTCCAAAAAACCTCAAAAACTGCTCTTTAGCAATACCAATATTCTTTACGCTTATGCCAAAAGATTTGAGATAGAGGTAGATATCGGAACGGTTCGAGAGACATTTTTTGCCAACTGTTTTGATAAGGTTTTTTACAGTGATGTAGGTGATTTCAAGGTAGGGGACAATATTTTTGGGATAGGTGGCAAAAATAAAAACTTTGTAACCACTCACCCCCCTCTACCCCAAAAACCTTAAAATAAAAACAGCAAAA
>DYMA01000121.1 GCA_020721815.1 Sulfurovum sp.
TAGAGGTTTTTTACTTTAATTTTGGCTTAGGTGATGGGGTGAGTGGTTACAAAATCCAAACAAGCCCCTGCGAAATTTTGGCTCAATGAGGAGAAAGAGATTGCCAAAATGCACCTAGAACTCAAAGAAAAACGATATTGCTTTGGTGGCTATAGCTCATTTTTGCTTTATGACAACGGCATACAGAGACGCATATCTGTAGCTCCTTTTCGTGATAGGGTTTTGCACCATGCGATTATGCAATCCATAGAGCCACTCTTTGAAAAAAGCTTTATTTATGACTCCTATGCCAACCGCAAAGGCAAAGGGACGCTCAACGGTCTCAAAAGAGCCAAATACTACGCTAATAAATATAAATTTGTACTCCAACTTGATATTCAAAAATTCTTCCCCTCTATCGTACACAAAAAACTCATGGAGCTTTTGGGGGTGAAGATAGGGTGTGGCGATACGATGAGATTATTAAAACAGCTCATAGACAACTCCAACAAACAAGACGATGCCTTTTTCTATTTTCGTGGCGATAATCTTTTTAGCCCTTACGAGGAGAAGAAAGGTATCCCACTAGGCAATCTCACAAGTCAGTTTTTTGGTAATCTCTACCTCAACCCATTTGACCATTTCATCAAGGAGCAATTAAAAATCAAAGGCTATATCCGATATGTCGATGATACGCTCTATTTTGGCAACTCTTATGAAGAGCTTCACGCCATTATCGACAAAATAAAAGAGTTCCTCATAGAATACCGACTCAAAATCCACCCAAATAAAATCAAACTCCTTCAAACAGCAGAGGGCTTTGTATTTCTAGGACACAAGGTATTTCCAACACACTTTCGATTGACATCAAAAGCCTTGCGAAGAGGGAGAAAAAATCTCAAAAAAGTTGCCTACGCCTACACCTATGGAAAAATAGATTTAGCAGTAGCAAAAAATAAGATATTTGGTACAATAGGATTTTTTAGTATGGGTTCAAATGGCAAGATGATAGATGAACTACTTGCACAAACTGTTTTGAGTAAATCCAAAGAGTGTGTGGAGGTAGTACCTGCGTGGCGGTTCGTGGAACAATAATGCCAATAGGACTCGCTCATCCAACCGTAACAGGAACAATCCTGCCAATCGGAACAATAATAGGGGTTTTCGCCTCCTCAAAACTTGATATGCCAGAGTCCAAAACAGTGATGTTTTGGAGCGTGCTTTTTAAGTTCACTACCTCCTCGGGCTTGCCCGTAAAAATGATGATGGTGTTGTTTTTTTGGATCAGCACCATCCAAAAAAGGATAAAAATGGCAGTTTTTAAAAAACCAACGATGATAAGAATCAATGCTTCACAAGCTAATAATTATATACAACCTATCATGCAATATATTAAATACAAAGATGGTGACTTCGAGATAGGCAAATACCAAGTAACCTTCGGCGAATATGACCTCTTTTGTGAAGATACCAAAAAAGAACTCATAGATGATAACAAATGGAGAGGAAGACAACCAGTGATAAATGTAAATTGGCACGATGCCGTAGCCTATTGTGAGTGGCTGAGCCAAAAATCAGGACAAAACTACAGACTCCCCACAGAAACAGAGTGGGAGTATGCGTGTAGGGCAGGGACAGACACCAAATGGAGCTTTGGGGATGATGAAAATGAGCTAGAGAAGTATGCATGGTATGATAAAAATAGCGATAACAAAACTCACCCTGTAGGTGAAAAACTCCCCAATCCATGGGGTTTGTATGATATGCATGGCAATGTTTGGGAGTGGTGTGAGGATGATTGGAGTGAAAATTACAATGAGACTCCACGAGATGGAAGTGCCTATAGAGATAAAAAATCGGAAAGAAAAGTAATTCGTGGCGGTTCGTGGTTCAATTTTGCCAATAGGTCTCGCTCATCCATCCGTTACAGGTTCGATCCTGCCAATCGGGACAATGATTGGGGTTTTCGCCTCCTCAGAACTTTACCTTTTTGATTTGAGGCTTTTTACCTTTGGGTTTTTTGCTCTTGAGGTTTTGAAAAGCCCCGCAGGGCGAAGCGAAAATTTTGTACTATTTTTATGCTATAATTAAATCCAAAAGGAGTAATTCATGACACGCTACCTCCCCGTATATCTCTTGATAGATTCAAGCGGTTCGATGAATGGTGAGCCTATTCATTCGGTCAATGAGGGGTTACGTATGATGCTTAGTGCGCTTCGTCACGACCCTTATGCCCTTGAGACGGTTAAACTTTCGCTTATTACCTTTGATCTCCAAGTCAAAGAGATTTTTCCTCTTACGCCTATTGAAGATATTGTGTTAGAAGAGATTGTACCGCCTAAATCGGGGCCTACTCATCTAGGAGAAGCCTTGAAATACCTTGTTGAATGCTACCAAAAAGATACACAAGAGCATCAAGGCAAAAACAACTTCTCTCCCATGCTCTTTGTAATGACCGACGGTAAGCCCTCCGATTTGCAACTCTTCAACCAAATGAGCCAAAAGATTAAAACACTCAAATTTGGAGCGATTGTAGGGTGTGTAGCGGGGCCCAAAGCCAAAGAGGAGTATCTAGAGATGTTTGCCCATCCTGTAGTCAAGCTTGAAACCACCGATTCAAGTGCCTTTGGTGCTTTTTTCAAGTGGGTGAGCGACTCCATTAGTGCGGGTAACAAGAGCAGTGGATTGGAGGGGAGCAACACGCTTCCGCCACCGCCCAAAGAGATCAATATAGTGATTTGACATGAGACGATTGCCTATATTTTTTTTACTTGATGTCTCCGAATCCATGGTGGGGCAACCCCTTAATGCACTCGAAGAGGGGGTGGGGCGTATCGTTGCGTCGCTACAAAGAGATCCCAGTGCTTTGGAGAGTGTTTATGTGAGCGTTATTGCCTTTGCAGGAAAAGCTTCGGTGATTTCGCCCCTTACTGAGATAGCTACCTTTTATACGCCACGGCTTCCTATTGGCGGTGGGACGGAACTAGGAGCGGCATTGGAGGTGTTGATGCATGAAATAGATACCAAAATAGTCCCCCAAACCAAGAGTCAAAAGGGGGATTGGAGACCTATTGTCTTTTTGATTACCGATGGAGAGCCAACTTCACCCCTTGAACTCTCCATCAAGCGATGGCAAGAGCATTATGCCAAACGTGCCACCCTTGTGGCTATAGGATTGGGACACGGTACCAACTACGCCCTACTCCAACAACTAACTGAACACGTTTTGGCGTATGAGGGGAGTAGTGATGAGGATTTTAGAAAGTTTGTGGATTGGATTAGTGCTTCGGTCAAGAGTGAGAGCCAAAAGGTGGAACATACGCACAGTGTCATGGAGCTTATCAACCTATCCAAACACGATACGCTCAAAAAAGTAGAGCAACCTCAACGCTTCGTAGAACCCAATACCATTACGCTTACAGGTCGATGCCAAACAACCAAACGCCCCTATCTTATCAAATATCTTAGAGCCGTTACGGTGGCTTTGTTGCAAAAATACGACAACGATGAACGCTTTTATCTTGATGGGATTTTTCCTATTAGTGAAGACTATTTTAATTGGAGCAAACCCAACGCCTCCAAAGAGGTCAAAGCCAGTGCGTTGCAAGGAATACCCAGCTGTCCCCATTGCGGTGCTATAACGGCAGTAGCCTCGTGCCAATGCGGCAAGATTATGTGTATCAAGGGTGAGGGCGAGGCCAAATGCCCGTGGTGTGATAGAGTTCTCTCCTTTGAGTATGGTCAAGGGGATTTTACTATCCAAAGAGGCGAGGGATAAGCGATGAATCATTACAACTATTTGGTTGCCTTTATCAAAACCTTTATGCACGAGAGGAGCTTTAGAGAGCTTACACCGCTCAATCACGAAGCCATAGAACAATTGGCTCACAATAACCGCATTCAAGAAGCACTAGGAACGATTATGGATCAATTTAAAAACAACGCCAAAGCGATACTGCCCCCTCTCAAACTCCAATCTCGCCTCTCCAATGCCCCCGCCAAAGAGGTCTTTGTAGGCGGTATTGAGATTGTCAATTACGATTTGGGCAAAGAGGATGAACTGCTTATTACTAGCGTCGAAGGATTGGAGGTCATAGGCGATGTGCTATGGAATAGTGAGTCGCAAAAACTAGAAGGCACACCCCACAATGCGGGAGATTTTACTCTCAGTATCAAAGGATTTATTTACTTTGAAGCGGGGTATTCCCAAGCCTTTGAGAGCTTTTTGCGATGGAGTATCATCCCCGACCCTCGTTCATTGTGGAAAAACATTGAACCCGATACTACCCAACCCTACCCCAAAGCCAACGAAGCGAGTCACTACATCCAAACACCCGATACCAAGATGCTCTACGTCTCCAAAAGAGGACGTTCACACGCCCATGTGGGATCGTTTCGAGACGATGATGGCGTGATCCTATACGATGAAGAGACACAGTGGTCAATTGTCGCTCTAGCCGATGGAGCAGGCTCGTGCAAATTTTCCCGTCAAGGCTCCAAGATAGCCGTAGAACAAAGCACCAAACTGTTGCAAGAGGCTTTGAGAAGCGGCAGTGCAATAGCCCTCGAAGAGGCGTTTTTAGCCAATAGAGAAAACCCATCATCCACGCTAAGTGCCACCATCAACGAACATATCCAAAAGAGCATTATCCACGCCGTCCATACCGCCGTAGTCGCCTTGCATCACGAAGCAAAAGCCAACGGTAACACTACCAAAGAGTACTCCACCACCTTGCTACTAGCTGCCCACAAAAAGACACCCGTGGGGCATTTGATTATCTCCTTTTGGGTAGGCGATGGGGTGTTGGCACTCTACACCAAAGGCAAATACATCAAACTTTTAGGCTCACCCGATGGAGGAGAGTTTGCAGGACAGACGCAATTTTTGGATGGCTCTATCTTCCAAGATACCGCCAAACTCTCAAGCCGTATTCGTATGGAGCTAATCGACAATCTTGATGCTTTGGTCATAGCTACCGATGGGGTAAGCGATCCCTTTTTTACAAGCGATGATGCACTCGAAAATCTCGCCCATTGGGATAGCTTTTGGGACAACGAGATAAGCGATAAAATCAATCAAAACGAACTAGGACTCACCACCGCCAACCTCTTAGCATGGCTAGACTTTTGGTCAGTAGGCAACCACGACGATAGAACCATCGCACTGCTTTTGCCCACCCAAAAAGATAAGAAAGAGAGCGTAGAGGCACAAGAGGTTGTTGAAAATAGAGAAGAAATAACTCAAAATACTCAAGAAGAGAGTGTGAAATAACTATCTTAAAAATTCCGTAGAGTGCATTTTAATCCACCAAAAGCCAATTTTTTAAAGAAAACGGCTTCAAAATAGACAATTTTAAGCTGTAGGTGCGTTTCTTTCGCACAAAAAAGAGTTATTTCACACTCTCGGAGCTTCGTAACGAGGAAAAATAACTTATTGGAACAACCAGTCAAAAACACCATTTGCTCTCATACGCTCTATTTCTGGTAAGTTACATTCCAAATGGGTATTTTTCCAATCTGACAAATCCCCAGTTGGACAATCTTTGATTAATTGTTGCCCAATTTTTTCTAAATTTGGTGTTTTGAAGTATTTGATTAATGCTTCACTTTCTTTATGATTAACCCCAAGTATAAAAACTCTTTCCACATACTCTGGAGGAGTAATTTCATTTAATCTTCTTGTTCTCTTTTCAAAAGACGATAATGACGTTTTATCTTTATCATCAAAATCCATCAAAAGAAGAATATGACATTTTGGATATTTTTTTAAAAGATGTATATTATTTTCAAGGTCATCAAAAACTTTTGGCCATCCACGTGAAGGTTTTTTGGCATCAATAACTCGTTCATTAATATTGAATGAATTTTTAATACCATTTAAAATACTTCTATATGGATTATCTTCTAATAAAACAACTAAATGCTGTTGCTCCCGTCTCACACCCATTTATCTATCCAATTCATCATTATCAAAAGCATCAACTACTGTTTCACTGTCATACGAAATATTTTCCAAAACTTCTATTCTTGTCGGAGATAAATGGGATGATCTAGTAACAACAAATATATTATGGTCTGAAAAATTATTTATTACCCGTTCATTATGAGAAGTCATAATTAATTGCCCTTTACTCTCTGAAGCTTCAAATGATTTTCTAAAAGCAGTAATAAAATGATTTAATTCTTTTAAACCAACGAAATTATCAGGCTCATCCCACAAGCATAATGTAGTTGGATTATTCATATAAGCAACGATTACCGTAGCACCCAAAAAGAATATTTTTTCTCCATCTGATAGTTGGGAAAAATCCACATCAAAATTCTTATTGTTATCTTTGAATGTAAATATCAATCCCTTATCATCTCGTCCTAAAACTTCAAATTTAAATACTTGGAGATCAGGCATTCGCAATTTAAGAAAATCAAATATCGTGATGTATAAACTAGGGTTTGACGATAGTAACCATCTAGCCCAATCAATAATATTTGCTCCTTCTCTTGAAACTGTCACACTTTCTGCTTTTGAGAAGTCGTTAAAATGTCTTGGAAATGGGGACAATATAATAATATCTCGCAACCATCCCCTAAAAAGAATAAGAGACTTTTCGTCCCTTAATGAAATAAGCAGAAGTCCTATATGGTGCCAATCAAGTGAAAAATGTGTAGACTCTTTAACTGATGTTTCTCCACCGTTGCGTTGAAAAATGGCTTTTTTATTGACAAACAAACTTTCATTTTTTACTCTTGGATAGATAAAACCTTCAGGAAATTCTACAGAAAGCTTATACTCAAAGTTCTTCTTGTCAATCTCTACTTCCAACTCAAATTCAATAGGCAAGTGTTTATTTCCAAGGTTGAAGCTTGTTTTATCAATCAAATCTTCTAATAAAGTCGTACCCCTTCCAATCTTCTGAAAAATTTCTATTACATCAAATATTGTTGTTTTTCCAGAGCCATTTTTACCAAGTAAAAAAACTGAATTTAAATCATTAAGCTTCAATTCAAAATTTTGTAAACATTTGAAATTGTGTACATAGAGTCTTTTTAACATTATAGTTCTCCTTATTAAGCGAATCCAATAGTGCTTATTATACCCAAATATACCACAATCAAATCCTTCTGGGAAAATCAAAAAAACTATGTTTTCTTGTTCCCAAATTGCACCGCTAATACTATACGGGTGGCATAGTACAAGTATTATTTATTGAGGTTTTGGAGTCCAGTAGGGTATTATGAAGCTGGAGCTTCGTAATGAGGAAAAGCTCTTTGATATTGATGAATTTCTCCAAAAGTAAATTAAAGTTACAGGCTAATCGGTTAGCTCCTCCTGTTACCAATCGTATCCATAAGTGATGTT
>DYMA01000122.1 GCA_020721815.1 Sulfurovum sp.
ATTCCCCATAGAAAGGGCTTTTGATGGGTAATTTGACGGGAAGATTCGATACAAGTAGTCAATACCGACCCCCAATGCTATTGGCTTGTCTCCTATATCGAAACGGCACTGCTTCGAGCCATTTAGTATCCCACCACCGTCGCCACACTCTCATACACCATCAAGCAAACAATCCAACGCTACCTTGATGAGACAAGCGACGATACTTGTGCCTCTTTCAAACTCCACGATTTTGGTGCGAGGGGTGTCTCTTCGCTGGAGTCGGCAATGCTAGGAGGTATGGCACATTTGGTAAATTTTCAAGGCAGTGATACCTTGGCGGCAATAGTGGGAGCAAGGAGATATTACAACGCCCAAATGGCTGGTTTTTCGATTCCTGCAAATGAACACTCCACCATTACAAGCTGGGGCAAAGAGGGCGAAACCGAGGCTTATGCCAATATGATAGAGCGTTTTGGCACAAAAGGTAAAATCTTTGCTGTAGTCAGTGATTCCTATGATATTTACCATGCCGTAAGTCATATTTGGGGAGAACAACTCAAAGATAAGCTTATACAAAGCGAAGCTACTTTGGTTATCCGCCCCGATTCGGGCAAACCCCAAGAGGTGGTACTAGAGGTAATGCAACGTGCTTATGAGAAGTTTGGAGGACAACTCAACACCAAAGGCTACAAAGTGCTTGACAAATCGGTACGCATTATTCAAGGCGATGGCGTAAATGCCGATTCTATTTGTGAAATTTTGGAGATACTCAAACAGAGTGGCTTTGCAAGTGAAAATATCGCTTTTGGGATGGGCGGGGCGTTGCTTCAAAAGCCCAACCGTGATACGCTCTCCTTTGCTATGAAAACTTCGGCTATTTGCATCGATGGAAGCTGGAGGGATGTCTTCAAAGATCCCATTACCGATAGCGGTAAACGCTCCAAAAAGGGAAGATTAGCAGTAACTCACAACCTTCAAACCCTACGCCTCGAAGATTTGGGCGATAGCGAAAATCTCCTCAAACCCATCTATCGAAACGGAGAGCTTTTAAAAGAGATAGATTTTGATAGCATAAGAAAAAACAGTCAAACGATGCCCCAATGAAGTAAAATTTGCAAAATCACAGAAAGGGCAATAGTTGTGTTGCTCAAACTTGATTTTGCAACCCTTTGAGCTTTTGATTTGTTGCAATCCATACACCTATTTTTTCTTATTTATAATGATACCGACACTGTGCAACGAGCTCTCTCTTTGCCTTTGCCATCTTCCAATTGAGCAATAGCACGATTAAGCCGTTTTGCATTCGCTTCGCTTTGCATAAGATAAGCCGTCTCTTCCATTGCACGAAAATCTTTAAGCGACACAATAACAACGGCTTCTTTATTTTGTCGTGTAACAATAATAGGTGTTGAGTCCTCAATAACTTTATCAAAAGTTGTGGCTAAATGTTGTCTTGTTTGCGAGAAGTTTATTGTTTTCATAAAAGCTCCTTGTTGGTATATGTACATATTGAATTAAACAAAGTTAAACAGCACACAATGGAGCTAATTGGCAACTATTTTAGGATTTTAACTATTTTTATGATTTAAGATTGATAGGTAAGAAAGTGATATATTTTTGGTTGCGGGAGCCAGATTTGAACTGACGACCTTCGGGTTATGAGCCCGACGAGCTACCGAACTGCTCTATCCCGCGACAGAATATTGTATGAGGATTGTTTTAAGAATCCGTGTGGATGGGGTAGAGGGATTCGAACCCCCGAATGTTGGTACCAAAAACCAATGCCTTACCGCTTGGCGATACCCCAATTGTGAATGGGTGGACGGAATTATAGCCAAAAGGTTCGCTATTGTCAAGCATTTTGGTAAAAAGCAATAAAAAAATTGCAAAAAGTCTTCTTTAGTATAGGAGTGGGTATAATATGATAGATTTTTTAAATTGGATATATTATACACTAAAAGGTACAAAAATGTCACAAGAGGCAATGAAGCGCGTAGAGGTCGCTATCGAAGAGATCAAGCGAGGTAGAATGGTCATCATGATGGATGATGAAGATAGAGAAAATGAGGGGGATTTGGTCTATGCAGCGACCTTTTCGACTCCCGATATGGTCAATTTTATGGCGGTAGAGGCACGGGGGCTTATCTGTACGCCCATTACCAAAAGCATTGCCAATCGGCTTGAACTCAATCCCATGGTGGACAAAAACGACTCCAACCACACCACAGCGTTTACGATTTCCATCGACGCAGCCAAAGCCACCACGGGTATCTCTTCGGCAGAGCGGGATATGACTATCAAACTCCTTGCGTCGCATCTTGCCTCACCCAAAGATTTCGTTCGCCCTGGACACATCTTTCCGCTTGTCTCCAAAGATGGCGGAGTATTGGTACGCACAGGACACACGGAGGGGTCGTTGGATTTGTGTAAACTAGCAGGTATTGCACCCGTGGCGGTGATTTGTGAGATTATCAAAGAGAACGGCGAAATGGCAAGAAAAGAGGATTTGGAGATATTTTCAGCCAAACACACCATGCCTATTGTCTATATCTCCGATATTGTCGCCTATCGATTGGCAAATGAACAGCTTATTTGCCGCATAGCCGAGGAGGAGATTACGTTCTTTGGCTCCAAAGTGATGCTTATTCGCTACCAAGATCACATCGGACGAGAACACAAAGTGATACAGTTTTACAAAATGCACGATACCCAAAATGTAGGATTTCACAATATCGGGCTTGATGTCGATTTGATTTTAAATACCATGCGTTTTGACTACCTCACCAATACCATTGAATACCTTCGCAAAAATGGTGGGGTTTTGGTCTTTTTGGATACCAAAGTAATCTCCAAAGAACAAGCCAAAGAGTTTGGAATAGGCGCGCAAATCCTCAAAGAACTCAAAATCAAAAACATCAAATTGCTTACCTCCAACAAAGATACAGAGTTTATTGGATTGAGCGGTTTTGGGCTTAATGTGGTCGAAAAGATTGTTATCGCCCAGTGAAGTTTCATCGCATTTATATTGAGATTACCGATATTTGTGGGCTTCATTGCAGCTTTTGCACAACCAAACCCACCAATACCACGATGAGTTTGGCACAGTTTGAGGCTATTATTATTCAAGCCAAACGCTTCACCTCTCAAATAGCTCTGCACGTCATGGGTGATCCTTTGACGCTAAGCCATATTGGGAGCTTTTTGGAGCGTTTGCATCACCACAAACTGCGTACCATCATAACTACAAGCGGTTACTACATCGCCAACCACTCCTACGATACGCTTTTTCATCCTGCTATCAAACAAATCAACATCTCCATCAACAGCTACAACAAAAACACCAATCGTATCACTTTTGAGGAGTATTTAGAGCCTATTTTTAGGCTTATTGAGTACAAACGTGATAATGCCATTGAGACATTTATCAATCTACGTCTTTGGAATCTTGATAGCACACTAAGCGAAAATGCTTTTAATCAAACTTTTTTTGATGCACTCAAACAACGCTTTGGAGTAGTGATAGAAAATATCCCCAGAGACTCTCCTCAATCGCTACGTATCGTACCCAAAACGCTTGTGCATTTCGATAGCTATTTTGAGTGGCCCTCCCTTGACAATCCCTTTTACGGCGATGGCAGATGCGAGGGGCTAAAGTCTCATTGTGCTATTTTGGTAGATGGGACGGTGGTGCCTTGTTGTTTGGACGCTCAAGGAGTCATGGATTTGGGCAATCTTTACAAACAATCTTTAGAAACAATACTTTATAATTCCAAAACGCAAAGCATTCTTAATGGCTTCAAACAAGGTAAGGCCGTTGAGGAGCTGTGCCAACGTTGCAGTTATAAAAACAGATTTAAGGAGTGACCATGAACGATGATGCTAGAGCGATGCTGGTATTGGAAAAAGCGGTAATAAGAGCCAAAAGTATGCTTGAAAGCAGTCAAAACTTTCGACCTTTTGCCCTTATGCTCTATGAAGATGGCTCTATCAAAACGATTGAAAACAAGGTAAACGACATAGAAAATGCCTACGAACAGTTGCGAGATAGTATGAAAATCCGTGCTTTGGAGGGCGGTGTGGATGTGTTGGCTATCGCCATTGATACCCTTATCCCCGAACGCTTTGCCAAGGGAGTGCCCAATGGAATCAGACTGCATCTGGAAGAGAAGAGTCAAAAAGATAAAAAAGTCTCAGCACGGTATATCTATGTGCCTTATCAGCTTGTGCAAGGAGCCTCTTCGGGTAAGATTACCGCACAGCTTTTTCAACCCGTACCGACAGGATTTCCCGCAGAGTTTTTGAAGTAAAAAAATCCAATCTACTCGATACGGTAATTGACGTAAAAGACAATCTTGGTTTTCTCTTTGGGCAGTGGGTATTGGGAGTATGCCCGTTCAATGACTTTGAGGGTATTTTCATCCAAAAAATAGGAGTTGGAGCTTTGGGTAATGACAAGATGGGAGATAGTGCCATCGGGATGAAGATAGAACGAAACGACATTAACTCCCTCTTGAAAAAGATCCAACGCCTCTAGGGGATAGCCATTGAGTACCAAAACCCGCTGGGTAATGGCATGAATGGTTTGGAGATTTTTGTTAATAAATTGCTTTTGTTTGGGAGTATAGCTTGTAAACTCCGATCCGTAGAGACGATCTACCAATGGGTTGCTTTGGATTGGGGTTTGGGATTTTTTGGGTGGATTGTGTTTGACAATTTTTTTGACTGGCTCTTTTTTGACTATCTCCTTTTTGACTATCTCTTTCTTAATCGGCTCTTTTTTAACTATCTCTTTTTTGGGTTGCTCTTTTTTGATTGGCTCTTTTTTGATTGGCTCTTTTTTGGGCTTTGGGGGCGTTGGCTTTGGGATAGGTTTGATAATGGGTTTGGGTTTTGGCATAGGCGGTGTTGGCTTTTGGGGCGAGGGTTGAAAATTGGCAAGATTGAGATTGATAGGCTTCTCATCGGGTAGGATTTTGGGTTTTTTGGGTGACTCTTTGTTGATAAAAAAAAGAGCAACAAGGAGCAAATGAATAAATACCGATACGATAATAGCTGCTGTAAATCGAATGATAGACTCCTTGAAAAAAACAATTTTTAGTATATCACAAAAGTTATTTAAATATACTAACGTCACACACTTACTCCACGACAAAGCAAAAAATATCGTATCCGTTCGCCCTGAGTTCTGAGCTCTGAGCTTGTCGAAGAGTCGAAGAGTCGAAGGGTCTTGGATTTGATGTACTTCGACAAGCTCAGTACGAACGATAAATTAAATATGTCGCAGAGTGAGCGTCACACAACCACGGTTGATTGGGGAGTAGTCTGTTTGTAGGGTCTATTTGCTTAAATCAAAATCTAATCGAAAGATAAAAACTTACATCAAACCTCTTGTCGTTGCTTAAAAAGTTGTTTTTGTGATAGATGACATAGGAGGGTTTGGTGGTGGTTTCGTATTGACTTGCCACTAGCCACTCATGATAGACCCAGTGGATAAATCGCAGCATATCGCCGTGTTCTCCTTTGAAATCAAACTTCGCATAGACCCCGTTGGAAATTTTAAACATCGGCAAACGGCTGCTTTGGACTCTCGTCCCTTTTGGCAAAACGATACAAGCGATGTATTGGCACTCATTCAAAGGGGTAATGGCAGGGTTATCGTGCAGCAAAGCAATTTGAGTGTAGTTTTGGATGTCATTGCTCAGTATCCACGCTTGAAGCTTTTGCCACGTCTCCTTGATATTGACATTGTAGCCTTGATTGCGAATATAATAGCTCTCAAATACAGGCATTTTGACAATCTCAGGAGTAATATGGCTAAAATCCGCCATAGACTCCATCGCCGATTTGGATTGTTGCAAAATCAAATAGGAATAGGCTTTGTATCCATCTTCTCGCCACAACTTAGGTGTCATTCCAAAACGTTTCGTAAAGGCTTTGATAAATGAGGAGTGTGAAGAGTAGCCGCACGCATTGGCAGTCTCCGATACGGTTGAATATTTATTGGTCAAAAGCAAATTGGCAGCTTTTTGCAACCTAATGGATTGAATCGATTCGTGAATGTTTTTGCCAAAAATCTCTTTGAAAAGGCGTTGGAGATGAAACTTGCCTACGCCCCTATCACGACTGAGTTCATCGATAGAGATATGCGTCTCAATGTGGGTATAGATATAGTACATCGTATCATTGGCTATTTGGGTATGGCGTTCTAGTGTGTCTCGTTTCACTAATCTATCATTCCAATCGTTAGAGATTCTTTTTGCTAAGAAATTCAAGAATCTCTTCTTGGCTCATATTGACAAAACTACCTATAATATGTGTTGGTGTGCCGTTGCGATACGCATTGATAATAAGCTCCTCTCGCTCTTTTTGTCGTCCTTGCTCTATACCTTGCTCTATGCCTTGTTCTATGCCTTGTTCTATACCCTCTTCACGTCCCTCTCGTTTGGCTTTTTCGATAGAGCTTTTTTGGATAAACAAAAACTCTTCTCGTTTTTCTTGAATATCAAGCTCTTCTTTGGTTAGGGAGGCTGTGTTTGCCATCTCAAAGGCACTTTTTAAATCCGTATCTTTGATAGATGCAGGTATCATTGAGAGGTCACGAGCCTCTTTGATAAAGGCTATCCATTTCTCCTCTATCGTTTCGCACTCATCAATAGGCTTGGTAAATTTTGGCAGTTCGATAAATATAAGCTGTATATCATCTTTGTACTCTGTAAAGTTGGTCTTTTCTATGAGCTTAAAGATTGATTTGTATTTTTCAAACTCAAACATTTCAAAATTAACGATTGTTAATGCGATGACGGGATTGAGCAGTAGATATTTATCGCTTCGATCAAGCTGATTGGCATAGTTTTTGGCGGTATTGTAGAGTATGCGACTCTCAAAACCATCGTGATTAAGGATTTGCATCTCGATAATGACCATGGATTTATCGCTTAAGGTAGCTTTGACATCGACGGCACTCTCTTTCATTCCGATAAGTTTGGGTACATTGTAGGGATCTTCGATAGTTAAATCTTCTATGGGCAAAGGGAGTTCAAGGGTAGCGTTTAAAAAACTTTTAAGTATATTTTTGGATTGACGTGAGCCAAATACTTTTTTGAAGGCGTAATCGGTTTGGATGTTTAAAAATCGCATTGAAAGCTCCTTTTTTGGGGTATTATAGCATAAATAGGGGGTGTTGCGTTTAGCGCATCATTCCAAAGAGCCATAGAGGTATTTTTTGAGGATGTGTGCTAAAATCAATATCCAAGGCTAAATAGCTCTTTTGAATATCTTTAATTTGTTTAAAGTTTTGTAACCACTCACCCCATCACCTAAGCCAAAATTAAAGTAAAAAACCTCTA
>DYMA01000123.1 GCA_020721815.1 Sulfurovum sp.
TTTTTGGGGTAGAGGGGGGTGAGTGGTTACCCAATATTTTATTAAGACTAAGTAAATGGTAGGTAACAATTCAGCAATTCTAACCCAACCTAAAAAGAGATACAAGATATAAGTCTGTCAAATAAAAGTTATTTTGAAATATGATGATTTTATTGTTCCGCCTCGAGAGAGGTGGAACGAGAAGAGAGTTGAAGGGTTTATTGTTTCACACTCTGCGTATTTTAGAAATTCTTAGCTCAACGCTCTAGGGTCGGCCAATTTTCCAGCTATGGCGCTTGCGGCGGCTACGGCGGAGTTGGCTAGATAGATTTCGCTTGTTCTTGCTCCCATGCGTCCTACAAAGTTTCGATTGGTAGTCGCCACACAACGCTCTCCATCGCCCAAAATCCCCATGTATCCACCCAAACAAGCCCCGCAGGTAGGATTGGATACTACAGCACCTGCATTGATAAGTATCTCAATGAGTCCCTCTTTTTGGGCTTGAAGCAATATTTTTTGGGTTGCAGGGGTGACTATCATACGGGTGTGACGCGCTACTTTTTTGCCTTTCATAATTGTCGCTGCGATGCGTAGATCCTCTATTCGTCCATTGGTACAGCTTCCTATCATGACTTGGTCTATCTTCAAATCATCAGCTACGCCTTGTTCGATTGATTTGCCGTTTGAGGGCAAAAAGGGATAGGCTACGACGGGAGAGAGGCGACTCACATCAATCGTAAGGATTTGTTCATAGGCAGCATCGGGGTCACTGTAGTGGTAGATAGGCTCATCTCTTAGCCCACCGTTTGCCTCTTTTCGCTCCTCCAAATAGGCTTTTGTCACCTCATCGACAGCGATTATACCGTTTTTGGCACCCGCTTCAATCGCCATATTGCAAATAGAAAATCTATCCGCCATCGTAAGATAGCCAATGGCATCGCCGCTAAACTCCAACGCTTTGTACAATGCCCCATCGACACCGATTTGTCGTATCACTTCCAAAATAATATCTTTGCCGTAGATATGCGGTGCGGGTTTGCCTTTGAGTTCAACTTTGATGCTTGAGGGTACTTTAAACCAATTGCCCCCCGTAATCATTCCAAATGCCAAATCGGTACTTCCCATCCCCGTAGCAAAAGCCCCCAACGCTCCGTGCGTACAGGTGTGCGAATCGGCCCCGATAATGACATCACCTGGGATAATCATCCCTTTTTCGGGCAACAATGCGTGCTCTATCCCCATATCTTTTTCGTCAAAGAAGTTTTTGAGATCGTGTTTGTAGGCAAAATCTCGTGAAATTTTGGCTTGATTGGCGGAGGCTATATCTTTGGCGGGGATGTAGTGATCCATGACGATGCAAAAGTTATCGGGTCTTGCCAACGAGGCCGCACCGCTTTGTTCAAAAGCACGAATGGAGATAGGTGTCGTAATGTCGTTGCCAATAATCATATCAATATCAACACGCACAATCTCCCCTGCGTGGACGGTTTTGTTGGCATGGTGTGAAAAAATCTTTTCAGTAATGGTTTGTCCCATAGAAATCCCTTAAATTATAGTTAAAAATAGTGCAAAAAATTGTTAGCATTATAGCAAAAAAGAGATTTAAAGCTCCTACCTTGCCCAAATGAGAGAGAGGTTTTGGTAGGGTGTTTTAATTTCTGTATGCATTCCACCTCTGGAGAGGTGGAATGAGAAGGAAAGTGGGACGCCTACCATGGATGATTTTGGTACTATTTGTGACACCTCTAAAAAATCAATCAATTTTTGCGACAAAATCTCCCCCCCCCCCGAGTTTTTCTTAATTTAAATATGCTATAATAAAAATAAGCTAAAGATATATTTCCAAATAAACTTTTTTAATTAGGGTATAAACATGATGAAACTTCATTATCGATTTCGATTTCTCTACAAAATATCCATTCCACTTTTTACTTTAAGCACACTTCTTATGATGTACAGTTTTTATCTAAGTCCTATATACTCTACCACTCTTGAGCGTAGTGAAAAAATGAAACTCTATATGGAGAGCTATATTATCATGAAATATACTTTTCTTTATCACGGCGATTTGCATCTGGCTAACGCAATTGATGAAAACAATGCAAAATGCAAAGCGTTGGAGAGTGCCTATTTCAATGAACAATACCTCTTCAAAGCTCAATTGTTTGAAAAAATAGATCAAAAAATGTTTGAACTCTTTATGAAAGCTCGTCAATACAAAAAGAAAATTAAAGAGATAATAGAGCTCAAAACCCAATTGGGTATCCACCATGAAACAGGATTGTACGGAAGTCTAAGAAAAAGCATCCATGGAGTCGAAAAGGAGTTTGCACAATACAATGACAATTTGCGTTTGATGAATAGCATGTTGATGCTAAGACGGCACGAAAAGGATTTTATGCTTCGAGGGCTTCGTGAGTATATCGACTCCTTTGATGATGAATACAATCGTCTGATTGAATACATTGAAAACGAAAAGTTGGGTGATAAAAAAGAACTCAAATACAATCTCCAACGATACTACAAAGAGTTTCATCAATTTGCAAGACTCTATACCCAACTCTACGGCAAAAATGCTTTGGTAGATGAAACACAAATGTTGGAAAACGAGTTTATGCACCTTTACAACGACTTTGTCTATTATCTTGAAGAGGAGCGTTATCCTGTTGTTTTGATGATGAAATACTCTACGCTTTTTATTTTGACACTCTTGGGACTTTTTTTGGCTCTTTCAATACTTCTTCGCAAAGAGATTGAACTGGCTAGAGATGTCAATCCTCTCACTCATCTTAATGGCAACAAAAGCATTGAAAAACATCTTGAACTCTTTCTTCCTATGCCCAAAGAGCGTATGGTTATCTATTTTGATTTTGACAACTTCAAACCCTTTAATGACTATTTTGGTTACAAAAAAGGGGATGAAGTGATTTTGCAATTTGCTCAATTGCTTATTGAATATTTCTCAAAAAAAGGATTTTTTATTGGTCACATTGGAGGCGATGATTTTATTGTAATGAGTCAGGATGTAGAGTTTGAAAAGATAATAGAGCAAATTAAAATGCTTCAAAAAGAGTTTGTTTACTATACACAAAGGTTCTACAGCGACGAAGCACAACAAACAGGTAAATTTACCCTCAAAGATCGCTTCGGAATAGCTCGTAGCGTTGATTTGCTAGGCGTCAGTGTCGTAGCTCTCATCCTTCCTAAAGAGCGTATAGCTGAAGATACTCAAGAGCTAAGCAACACTATTGCATCACTCAAAAAGAGTTCAAAAATAACCAAATTATCCGTAGCCTCACTGCTTTAGAGGGATTTTCCTCGTTACAAAACTCCTGCTTTCGTAATGCTATATTGATATTTTGAAGTTTTAAACTTCAATAGGGCATACCGCAGATGGAGCTGTTGCACAAGCAAAAACTCTACCTTTTTAGATTGCGGTTGTGGATTTGACTTTGAAGCTCTTGCGGTGGATAGGGGTGTAGCCGTATTGCAATAGAGCCTCTTTGTGGGCTTTGGTGAGGTAGCCTTTGTGTTTGTCGAAGCGATAGTGGGGATAGCTTTGGGTATGAAGCTCTATCTCTCTATCGTGTGTCACCTTGGCCAAAATACTTGCGGCACTTACCTCTGGCACTTTGGTATCGGCTTTAACCATCGTCTCAATTGCACCAACCCCAAAGGTACAATTGCCATCAAAAAGGATAGTGTAGCCACTAAAATGCTCTTTGATTTGGGTGAGGGCTTCATTGAGGCATCGTGAAATCCCTTTGGTATCTATATCCATAGGGCTAAATTCGATGATTTTGTAGTGAGCATGGGCAACAATCGTCTCATAGAGTGCTTCACGTTTGGCTTGGCTTAGCTTTTTGGAATCCATAAGTCCCTCGATAGGAGTGCGGAGTACCACCCCTGCTACGACCATTTTCCCTGCGATACATCCCCGCCCCGCCTCATCAACACCGCAAATCATCGATACTCTACTATCTCTTCAAAGCTCAATCGAAATTTGGGCGTTTGGGGATTGATACGATAGCCAAAAGGCACGAGCAAAGCTATATCTTCATCATGCCCAATCCCCAATAGCTCTTCCAAAGGCTCTTTTTCAAACCCCTCAATAGGACACGAATCGATGCCTATCATTGCCCCATAGCTCATCATATTGGCAGCGGCCAAATAGCACTGTTTGAGCGACCACTCTTTGATAGAACTAAGTTGATGGGTGAAGTTGGTGTAGCGTGTGATGTAGTTTTCAAAATGCTCCACCGTAAGCCCACGACGCATAAACATCGCATTGGAGTACTCTTGGGATACCACTTTGTCGGTTTTGGAGACAATGACAATCAAATCGCTGCACGTCGTTATTTGTTGCTGATTCCAACAAAACGGACGCATTGCGATTTTGAGCTTCGCATCTTGAACAACCACAAAACGCCAATGCTCCATCCCAAACGACGAGGGCGAGAGCCTCCCTGCTTCTAAAACAAACTCCAAATCCTCTTTGGGGATTTTTTTCTCATCAAACACTTTGCACGCATGGCGAAAATGCAAAGAGTCTATCAATACCTCTTTGTCTATCATAACAGCTCCTCATGGTAAATTGAAATATAATAGCAAAAAAGTATTAATCTTAAGAACATCTCTAAAAATTGCCACGTCAAATTTGATTTGGTATCTATAAAATAAGCTCATAACGCGTATTTCTACCACCATATCCCTCTAACTCTTTGATGATACTTTTGTTGAGCATATCTTTGAGGTGTCTTGAAGCTGTGATAGCATCTGTTTTGGTTAAGGCTCTGTATTTTTTGTTGGTAAGCCCACCCTCAAAATTCCCCTCTCCACTATCAAGAAGTCTATTGATGACTTTACGCTGCTTATCGTTTAGTTTTATATGTCTGATTTTATCATGAAACTTTGTCTTTTGTACTACTTGCTCTATATTGTCTATAGAGATATCGATAGATTTTTCGATGCTTTTGGTGTGCCACTTTATCCACTGGGTTAGCTCCAATTCACTATTGTAGAGCAAGTTTTGCATCTTTTCAAGATTGTCATAATACTCTTGTCGATGTTTATTGATAGCCGTTGAGATGGAGTAGTATCGATTGTCCAAACCCCCCTCTTTGGCTAATATATAATTAACAATAGCTCTACCTATGCGTCCATTTCCATCATCATAAGGGTGAATCGATTCAAACCATAAATGAGCCACGGCACTCTTAACAATAAAATTTTCGTCACTACTATTAATATACTCTACCAGTTCTTGCATCGATGGTACTATCTGTTTTTGTGGCATAGCTATATAGTGTATCTTCTCTTTGCCGATAATGCCTGAGACTATTTGCATATCATCATGGTCTCTAAAAACGCCTTTGTTTACAGGATAGGGAACAGAACTGTACTCTTCAAAAATAGCACTGTGCCATCTGTGTAGCCTTTCTATAGACAAATCCTCTTGATTAAACCTACTGTCAATATAAAGCTCCGTTAAACTATCACTATTTTTAGTAGATTTGTCTTCGTCTCTATTGAAAGCAATATTGAGTCTCTTTTGTAATGACGACCTCACACTATCGCGTTTTAATTCTATACCTTCTATTTGGGACGAAGCGACAATCTCACTGAGTGATGTCTCCACTGAGAAGTTATCTTGTTCACTATCTGAGAGATAGGATATTTTCCCTTTGAGTACGCCACTCTTTTCAATCAAACGAAATATCATGGGTTCTATCTCTTTATAGTCATAGTTAAAATTAGGAAAGTCTTGATGTTGCCAAATCCATTTTTTGCTATTCATAACACATTCCTGCTACCTTTAGATAACTAATCATAACAAAAAAATGATATGAATAACTTTTTAATCATAACAGTTTTTTGTTATGTAAGTTACGCATCCAAAGATACCATTGCAAGAGTTTATCGTAGGTTCGGCTTTAGCCGAACATTTAGAGTTATTGGAAGCCAAAAACTCGGCTAAAGCCGAGGCTACAAAAAGCAGCATAGCTGAAGATAATCTAAAATTTCGTTATAATATAATCGATATGCACACCATAGATGAGCTTAAAAAGCATTTGGATAAGCAATAAATCTCGGGGTTGGGCTGATGTCCATCCCCTTGGTTTGGTTTGATTGGCTCTTTTGGGATGCTATTGAGGCATCGACGATGTAGGTAAGGTCATCGTATTGGGGTTCGATGCGTAGTTTGGTATTGAGTTCAATGCCGTTGATTTTGAGCAGATGGGTAAGCTTGTCGTAGCGGTTACACCATCTATGGGCTGCTTGGAGATCTTTTTCTTTTTGGTAGGATGAGATATTTTCTCTCTCCTCTTGAGTGGCTACTACACGCACGATTCGAGTGGTTATATCCATCGTTTGAGGGTTGAATTTGAGCATGATTTTATAATCCTCTTCGTGAGTATCGAGATAGACAATCTCCCCATTTTCAAGCTTTTGCAGACTCTCGTTTTCATTGACGACCGAGTATCCCATGGCATCAAGAGACTCTTTGAGTTTATGCAGAGCAATAGCGCGTTCTTGTTTGGCTAGAATAATAGCATTGACCTCATCGGCGATACTCCTAAACTCCTCTTGGGTAATTCTCTCTTGATTTTGCAACGTAGAGATTTTGCTCCCCACTTCGCTACCTAGCTCCAATACCGCCAATTTTGCCAAATCCTCTCGATACATTTCGCTCCAAATGGCCACCTCTTTGGCTTTGCCGTAATCAAGCTTGATAGACTCTAGCACCATTTTAAGTCTCTCTTCGCTCAGCGAGGCACTATCACCAAATCGGCTATACGCAACGTCGTATTTTTTGATTTTTGCTTTAAATTCATCAATAGATGCTCGTAGCTTATCAATAGGCGAAACCATCACAATGCTTTGCTCCTCTATCCCCTCTATAAGTCCCTCTATGCCTTTTTGCATCGCTAGGGTTTTTTGCTCTTTTGTGTAGTCATCCCATGCAGCTTGATAGGCACTTACGAGTGAAGATTTCTCTTGCCATGAAGCAAACTCTCCTTGAAGCTTTTGTCTTATCGCATCTATCTTGTGCGCGTGAAGCTCCAAAGTTGCATCTTTGGGAGTTTGATGAAACGCATGCGTGATACGTTCGATTTTGCTCTCCATCTCCTCAAACGTTTGGCTCTCTAGCTCTTTTAAGCGATAGATTGTCTCTTTGGCTTGTAGAGAAAAATCCTCAACGATTTTTGCATACCTTAGATTGTGTGCGGGGTCTTTGATGAGTTCCATAGTGTAGCCTTCTAACGAATCTTCCCAAATTAAAGATAGCTTAAAGCACTTAAAGCCCCCAGT
>DYMA01000267.1 GCA_020721815.1 Sulfurovum sp.
TAACGACTTTTGGTAGCTCAAAGTACCTTTCTTTGTATTTTTCGAGAGTGGCGATGTCAAAAGTATCCAAGAGCTTTACGGCGCTCACTCCGCAAAATACCATACTATCAGGGCAAAACGGTGTTTGCAAGAATAGTTCTTGATTTTGGATGAGCCGCTCATTTAGGTAGCTATCTTCGCTTAAGTAGGCGATGTTTGAGCTTTTTTGCGCTGTATTTAGAAGATATGATATTTTATTTGTGAGTTTGTATCTGCTCATATCTAGCTTGAGGTAGTTTTCTATTTTTTCAAGCACATGCTCCGTAAGACTCTTGATCTCTTGTTTGTGTGGTGAAGTGACTATAAGGCCGTGGTTTTGCAAAAATATAATATTTGGTATCGTCTCAAAATCTTGCAGTGTTTTGCTCAGCTCTAGAGCTAGCTCTATTCCGGGGGTTTTGTATGGGATAAAGGCTATTGATTCATTTTTGAAAATCTCCATCAATCTCTCTTTCCAATCTTTTCTGATAGTCAGCATATTGACCACAATCGGATGAGTGTGAAGAGTGTATTTATAAAGCAGTGAGTGAAGCAGCGTCTCTATGGATGGGCGATTTGTCTTATCTAGCGTCGCCTCTTGCGCGAGCGTTGAGGCAAGGGCTTCTCTTTTCCTTTTATCGGATTCACTTGCGATATTTGCATTTTTTACGATATTTGCTATCTTTTTTGTGTCTACTCTCGAATACCCGCTGTTTTTATCCATATCGCTTAGCAAAAATCCAGACGCCTTGATAATCATCTCGCCATTATCAAACTTCACAGAGCTATTCCCACCACCGGCCTGAACAAGGTCAAACCTCTCGCCCGCATATTTGGATATCTCCACAAAATCGTTTATTTCGCTCATACTAACTCCAAAATCTCATCAAATTTTCTCACCTCTTTTACGAGTGCACTCTCGATAATTTCGTCCTTATTTTCATGATTGAACCAAATGGAGTTTATCCCCAAGATTGAGGCGCCCAAAATGTCTTTTTTGAAGCTGTCACCTATCATGCAGACCTCATCTGCCCTTGAGCCTAGCTTTTGAAGTGAGGACAAAAACATATAAGGATGCGGTTTCTCCCTGCCTGCTTCTTCGCTTGTGACTATCATTTGGCAATACT
>DYMA01000124.1 GCA_020721815.1 Sulfurovum sp.
TTTTTGCTGTTTTTATTTTAAGGTTTTTGGGGTAGAGGGGGGGTGAGTGGTTACAGAAATTTAATAAATCATTTGAAGTAACTGAAGATATTAGCATTAACATTAGAGATAATACTAACACCAATGAAAATACACTTATATTAGGTGAAATGGAACAAGATGATAAAATTTATGTTATTGAAGAAGTAGATGGATGGTATCTAATAAGTAAAGAAACTCAAAATGAAGAAGGGAATACTATTTATATTCTTGGATATGTGCAAAAAGAGTTTTTAGAAAACCATGCAGTTGAAACATTCGAAACTATTGAGGATTTAATATCATCAGTTATAAATAGTATAGATAGAGCAATTGCATCAGCCTATAGTATAGGTAGTCAAGTAGGTTTAAATAATAATTTTGTAGCTATGACAAAATATAGAACTAGAAATAGTGATAAATTTATAGTGCAAAGTTTTAATGATATTCTTAGTGAATTGAATACAACTAGAGACTTTATAAATAGTTTAAGAGCTGAGGCTAAAGATGTTATTATAGATATTAATCAAACAAATGACATATTAAGCTTATTAGATAAAGCTAATACTCAAATTGATTCTATAGAGTCCATGACTATAGAGTATAGAGATGATAATGTTACAGAGATTAAAACAGCTAGTGACAATATAGTCTCAAGTTTGAAGACTTTGAGAAGAATTTTTATCAATGATGACAATACATCAGAAAATAATAATACCTATGAAGAACAAATAAGCAAATTGGTTTATCGACTCAACACCCTAGAGGTAAACGATGCCAATGTGATTGTCAAAATTGAAACTGCCATCAACACATTAGAAACCATTAAACCCGCTCTTGATGAACTAACCACCTACGATGGCGACAGACTCAAACAAGAGTATGACGGTATCAAAAAAATGCTTGATGATGCCAAAAAGTCTATAGACGACATCAAACAAGCCATTGATAACAATATCGCTGATAATGATAAGAAAGATGCACTCAAAAAAGAGGCTGACAGTATCAAAAAAGCTCTTGATGATATTAAAAAGCTAATCGATGGGTACAAAAAAGATGAGGATAACTCACCTGAGGCAATCAATGCGATTAAGGCAGAGATTGACAAGGTCATAGCGATGATGCGAAGTGGTGAGGTGATAACGGCTATTGAAAATAAAATTGCTGTTCCCAAAGGACGAAGCCTTATTAGTGGAAACATTGCGATTGATAATCTAAGCGATGCAATTTATGCGATTTGGATGGTCGATAACGCTAAGTGGTATGGATACTCTCCTCACGCTGATGTAAGAGAGCAAATCAAAGCCAAGTATCGACTCATAGAGGGGACAATCCCACCACACAAAGCCGTATTGGTATGGGCTACAGAGGATACGAGCATTGATGTAGGTGATAATACGCCAATCGAAGCAACACATATTTATGGTAGCAACTTCTCAATGCACGGAGCGGATAATAGGGGGCTAAGCATTACAGGCGTGGAGTGTAGTCAAGATAACTACTCTATGACCATCGCCGTGAAATTGATGGGAGATGTGCCTAGTGTCTATATGGCCGAGAGGGTTCACGAAGAGTTAGAGAGCTTTAGCACTATCTATCAAAACGATGGATACTTTGTATTGTGTGAAAAGGAGTAAGCAATGAAAAGATTAAGTGCAATTGTAGCAATCATTGCTACGAGTTGGATAATGGTAGGGTGTGGTGATAGCTGTACTCCTATCAATGGAGCAGTTGTCGCCCAAAATGAGGCTCAATTTAGAGTCGTGGGAAATGTAGTCGATGGTGAGGTAGTAGGGGCAGAGGTAGAGATACTCGATATGAACGATACCCCACTAGCTACGACTACCACCGATACAAACGGAAGCTTTGAAGCCAATGTAAGCGATTTGCCCAAGCAGTATAAAATCAAAGTCAAAGGCGGTAAAGATAAGGGAGTCGATCACGAAGCCAACGCCAACGATGAGGAGCTAGGCTTTGAGATGGGGGCGATAGTCAATCGTGAGGAGAACAACGAATCCAATACCTCTATGGCTTATGTAAACCCCGCTACGACACTGGTCAAAGATATTGTCGAAGAGGGTGCAATACCGCTTGAAGAAGCTGAAGAAGTAGTAAAAGAGAGCTTTGGTATAGATGACAATCGAAGCCTTTGCAAGATAGATACCCAAAAGCACCATACGCTTAACCGTGTCGGGAATTTGATTGCACTATTAGCCAAGATTACACCTATAGAGGATAAGAGCATCTCTATCAAAGCCATTGCCAAAGTGGTAGTCAAAAAGAAAATCAAAGTAAGCATTGGGGATATGGGAGTTGATATGGATGACCTTAACCTTAGCCATATCTTCGATGAGATTGAGGGTATCTCAGACCAAGAGGTAAGCAAACTCGCACTATCCCAAGAGATTGTCAAAAAACAGATAGTCAAAGTCGTAACCAAAATCCAAGTAAAAGCTACGATTAGCAACGAAGAGCAAAAAGATGCAGTTTCAAGCTACGCAACCCTCCAAGAGCTACTCAAAGCCATTGAAGAGAGCAATATCGATGAGCTAGACAATGAAAAGTTAGCTTTAATCGTTGATAATTTGGAGAGTTCTATCCAAGCGATGCTTGATAGCAGTGACCTTAGTAGCAGTGATAGTGATACTATTGATTTAGTGGGTAAAATCATCAAAGCCAACCTTAGCGAAGATGTCGATAGACTCAAAATCAAAGTCGTACAATCAACCAAAAAGTACCAAACGATTAAAAAGCTCAAAATCAAAAAGATTGTGAAGCTTATCTATAAAAATACAAACTTAGATGATTACGATAAAATTGATGAGCTTTTGGATGATGAAAATGCGGTAAATGAACTTGAAAAGAGTGCCGATGATATAGCCTCCAAGGTCGTCGAAGAGGGAGAGATTCCTAGTGAACTTGATGATGAATTAAGTGATACTTTGGCTTCAAACATCGCCCAAAAGGTAGAGAACAATCAAGCCACCCCAACAGCACTCCAAGAGGCTAATGAAGCGGTGGTTAAAAATGACCTTTTGGTAGATACACTCAAAACACATATCAAAACCAAAGTAACCCTCAAAGCCAAAAAAACAAAACTTAGCCACGAAGAGCGAGTCCAATACGTCGCCTCTGCCAAAGTCGTAAGCTCTATCAAACTAAGCATCCAAATCAAAACCTTTGATGAGACAACTAAACAAAGCAGTGAAGCACTCTACACTACGCTTATGCAACGCATCAACGATTTGCAAAACCAAATCAAGGTGTTGGAGTTGCTTTTTGTCGATCTTAGCGACTCCTTTGAAGCGACAAAATTTGATCAAACCTACGATGAAGCTCAAACAATAAGCCAAGATATTGCCACTCTTGATACTACTTTCGATAGAGTCAAAACCGTAGCCAAGATTACGATTGAAATCAAAATCAAAGTGGTACAAAAAAGCTCTGCGGTCATTAGCGTAGAAGACAATAGAGTCACCCAAACAACCACACCTCGAACTATCACCTTGCCCCAACCCAAACTCCCCGATATGCCCCAAGAGTTTGCGACACCCATTACGATTAGACTCTAAAAGCTTTCGCATTCCATCTCTTTGAGGTGGAATAGATACAAAGTTACTTCATCTCTCCCCGTGGATGGGAGATTGGATCATAGGATTGGTTGCGTATCGATTTCGTGCAATTTTATCAGACTTTGTGCTTTGGCATCTCGTCCTAGCCACTCGTGGTAGAGTTGGTTCATTGCTTTGGCACCGCCATTGGCAAGAATATGCTCTCGATACCCTTTGGCTTTTTGGGTATTAAATCCGCTTTCGTCCATGCACTCAAAAAAGGCATCGGCACTGAGTACTTCCGCCCATTTGTAGCTGTAATATCCCGCTGCGTAGCCTCCTGAGAATATGTGGCTAAAGCCGTGTTGAAATTTGTTGTAAGCGGGTGGTTTGATAAGTGAGGTCTCTTGACGAATGGTATCGAGGAGCGTTTGTATCGCTTCGCCCTCAAAAAGCCCTTGATGGAGCTTGAAATCAAACAACGAAAACTCTACTTGACGCAACAATCCCAAAGCCGATTGGAAGTTTTTGGACTCTTTGATTTTATCAAGTAGTGCCTCCTCCATAGGTTCGCCGCTCTCGTAGTGGTAGGCAAAGGTTTTGAGGATAGCCTTTTCGTAGGCAAAATTTTCCAAAAATTGCGAGGGAAACTCCACCACATCCCATGCTACGCCGTTGATACCGCTAATGCTTCGCTCGCTTTGGCGTGAGAGAATATGGTGCAAAGCATGACCCATCTCATGAAAAAGCGTCACCACATCATCGTGACGAAGCAAAGAGGGAGTAGTAGGGGTAGCAGGAGCGAAATTGCAGACGATAAAGGCTGAAGCTAGGTGCGTTTGCTCCGATGAATCGACAAAACGGGTCTCAAAGTTGTTCATCCATGCCCCTCCACGCTTTTGCTCTCTTGCTTCCAAATCGACATAGAGTCGGCTTAATACTTTGCCCTCTTCGTAGAGTTCAAAACTTCGTACGCAAGGGTGCCACATCCTACTATCAAGCTCTTTTATCTCCAATCCAAAAAGCCTAGAGACGATATCCAAAAGCGCTTCAAGTGTGCGGGATTGTTCAAAATAGGGTTTGGTGATAGTATCATCAAAATCAAACATCTCTTTTTTGAGCTTTTGAGTATAGTAAGCCACATCGTAGCTCTCTAGGGTTTGTTTGCCATCATAGGTTTGGGCGAAATCTTGGAGCATTGTAAGCTCGGTTTTGGCTTGGGGTTTGGAGAGTCGTGCCAGTTCAAGCAAAAACTCTACCACATCGTGGGTACTTTTGGCATCTTTATCGGCTAGTGAGTAGTGGGCGAAATTGTCAAACCCCAACAGTTTGGCTTTGGTATCTCTTAGGGCTAATATTTTGTCAATGACGTGTGCGTTTTGGGGCGCTCGGGTGTTGTAGGCACGATAGAGTGCTTCTCTGTGTTTGGGATTGCTTCCGTAGGTCATGTAGGCGATATAGCTAGGCATTTGGAGTGTGAAGCGGTAAACCTCTTTGCCCTCTCTTGTTATCGTGGCTTGTGCAAGGTCGCTTTTGTCTAGCTCTTTGACATCTTCAAAATCTTCGAGGATAAGCTCATAGGCGTTGGTAGCTTCGAGTAGATTTTGGGCAAAGGTGTTGCTTAGTTGGCTTAGTTCGAGTTCGATTACTTCAAGCTCTTTTTTCTTCTCATGAGGCAAATCAATACCGCTAAGTTTAAAATCACGAATGTGGTTATCCATGACTTTTTGGGCTTGGGGGTTGGGGGTTGAGAGCTTTTCTATTTTGCGAAAAAGGGCTTCATTTTGGGCGATGGTTGAATGAAATTTGGAGAGCAACGGCAAAGAGGCTTCGTAGGCATCTTGCGAGGCTTGTGTGTGCATGACCGAATCAATGTGCGCCAATGGATTAAAAAAAAGCTCCAGTTCTTCATCGAGATCTTGAAGCGGCTTCATAATCTCCTCATAGCACTCACTGGGACTATGGGCAAGGGCATCTATCTTGTGTAACTGTTCTCCCAAAAGGCTTTGGAGTCTTTGGGGAAAGGTTTCTGTATCTTGGAGTTGAAATTCTACAAACATAACGTTCCTATTAATTAAAATTCTCATATCATAGCAAAAGATGATTAATTTAGAGTAAAACCAAACTCACTCCCATCACCATCATCCCCATCACTATCCCCAAAATGGTCGTATGTTCATCGCCGTAGATGCGAGAGGCAGGTAAAAGCTCATCAAATGAGATATAAATCATAATCCCCGCCACCACCCCAAAGGTAATAGCCAAAGTAAAATCTCCCATCAAAGGCAACAGCACAAAAAATCCCACCACCGCCCCAATAGGTTCGGCCGCTCCCGAAAGTACAGCGTACCCAAAGGCTTTTTTGCGGTTTTTGGTAGCGTAGTAGATGGGCAGCGAGACCGCCATACCCTCTGGAATATTGTGGATAGCGATAGCCACCATGATAGCCACCCCCAGTGAGAGATCATCAAGTGCGGCCACAAACGTCGCAAAGCCTTCGGGGAAGTTGTGGATAGAGATAGCAATCGCCGTAAAAAGCCCTGTGCGTTTGAGATTGTTGAGATTGAGTGAGCTGGGATGGTTGGGTTTGAGTACTTGAAGCTCATCGTCGCTTTTGGGTTGATGGGGATTGACTTCACTGGGTACGAGTTTGTCAATCAACGCACTCACCAAAATACCCCCTACAAAACAAAGCAACATCAACCCCTCCGCTACGCTCTCTTTGGCGTAGAGTAGCATAAAGGCTTCTTTGGATTTGACCATAATCTCCATAAACGAAACATAAATCATCACTCCCGCCGAAAAACCCAGTCCGATGGAGAGCATTTTATAATTGTCCTCTTTGGAAAAAAACGCCAAAATCGCACCAATAGCCGTCGCAAACCCAGCTATTAACGTCAAACCAAATGCAATCAAAAAGCTCTCAAGGGTAATATCGTGCATCTTGTTATCCTTTGCTTTTTCATCTCTTGTAGTGCCACTCCTGCAAAGAAGCATTGTATCACATAGTAGTTTGTAGGGGTATTAAAACCAAATACGCCAATATCTTAGCAACTTCTAGATTGTATCACATAGTAGTTTGTAGGGGTATTAAAACTCTCTAGTTGTTCGAGTCGTGACCGCTCTTATTGTATCACATAGTAGTTTGTAGGGGTATTAAAACTGGTCTATTGATGTTCCCATCTGTTGCTAGATTGTATCACATAGTAGTTTGTAGGGGTATTAAAACGTTCTATCGTTTACTATACGGGTTTTCAAAATTGTATCACATAGTAGTTTGTAGGGGTATTAAAACTGATTAGATTTTCTACCCTTTGGGCTTCGGATTGTATCACATAGTAGTTTGTAGGGGTATTAAAACTACTAAATTTGTATGGTCTAGACCTCATTAATTGTATCACATAGTAGTTTGTAGGGGTATTAAAACAAGAGTTATATGATGGATGTAGCGATATGGATTGTATCACATAGTAGTTTGTAGGGGTATTAAAACGTTTGGCCGCTTGCGGTTTCATTCATCGTTATTGTATCACATAGTAGTTTGTAGGGGTATTAAAACCGTAGTAGAGGTATCAATGAAACGCTTAACATTGTATCGAATCTTCCCAAATTAAAGATAGCTTAAAGCACTTAAAGCCCCCAGT
>DYMA01000125.1 GCA_020721815.1 Sulfurovum sp.
AACATCACTTATGGATACGATTGGTAACAGGAGGAGCTAACCGATTAGCCTGTTATTGGATTACTATGCGTAGGGCTATTTGCCAAAGAGGTTGATTTGTCCGCAGAGTTGAGTGCTTGGAAAAGCTTATCGTACAAAACTGCAGCCAAAGATAGCAATGGAACATTGAGTGCAATTCTTGAACTCAACAAAGCATCTTATGTGGGGCTTATCAACACACCAAAAATACAATACGTCTCAAGACCTACCAATGAGGGAGGAAATGTGAGTTATGGCGGTATGTTTCAAGTTGAGATAAAACAAAAGGGTATTTATCGAGTATCTTTGGGTAATGCTTCGTGGATTGAACTGGTCAAAGATGGCAAATTGGCAACATCTGTAGCGCACCAAAGAGGACCTCAAGACTCTGGAATACGCAAAATCGTCGATTACGCCCTAGAGGCAGGAGTCTATACTTTGCAACTTAGTGCGAGTGGAGATAGTGCCACGGCTCTACTTATAACAAAAATTAAATAACCACAAGGTATAAAATAATGAGAACTACTCTTTTTGTATGGATTTGTATCGGGGTGTTGCATGGAGGGGCTATGGACTCCTCTGAGGCAAAAATAGAGTTGGGTCATCGTCTCTTTTACGATGCGGATCTCTCTATCAACGGTACCATGTCTTGTGCTACTTGTCATGAGCAAAAAAATGCATTTACAGACGGAAATATAGCCCATCCAGGGGCTTTGGGGCATGAGGGCAAACGCAATGTTCCTGGGCTTTCCAATATTGGTTTGTTCAAAAACCTCACATGGGCAAATCCTTATGTGAGCGGATTGGCTCAACAAGCTTTAATGCCAATTAGTGGAACTAACCCTATAGAGATGGGAATGAGCGGATACGAAGATGAAATAGCCAAACGATTACGTCAAAATGAGTGCTATCAAAAGCTTTTTGCACTTGCGTTTGGCAAAGAAGGGGAGAGTATCAATTTGAACAATATCACACAAGCCCTTGAGAGTTTTCAAAAAACACTCATCTCTAATGACTCCCTCTACGATCAAAAAATTAAAAATCATCAACCCTTACCAACCAAAGAGGCACAAGAGGGAGAAAAGTTGTTTTTTGGAGCAGCTAAGTGCAACCTTTGTCACACTGCACCGCTCTTTAGCGATGATGATTTTCATCACGTTCAATTGCACAAACTGCCAACCGATAACAAAACAGAAGACGCTGGACTCTTTGAAGCAACAGGCAAGGTCAAAGATAGAGGTTTTTTTAGAACACCGAGCCTAAGAAACGCTGCATTAACCGCTCCCTATTGGCACGATGGGAGTGCAAAAACATTGATAGAGGCGATACAACAACACAATTTAACAATCAATCAAAAGCTTAGCGAGAAGGAGATGCAAAAAATAGTAGCATTTATACAAACCCTCAATGATAACTCATTTGTAACCAATCCAAAGTTTGGCAAACCCAGTAACGATTGTACGCACTAAACAATTGGCAAAAAAACCACAAGAGTGGATTTGCCAATCTTCTCAATGTTAAATTTAAGTTTTTTGGTAGTGATACCAGAGACTTTAATTTTAATATAAGGATAAATGATGCAAACAAGTGCGAGAAATCAACTCACGGGTAAAATTGTTGAACTTAACAATGGTGCAATAATGACAGAAGTAAAAGTCGAGGTTGGTGATGGAGTACATATCTTAGCGACGGTAACAAACAAAGGGAGCAGTTCTCTTGATTTAAAAGTTGGTGATAACATTACGGCTTTGGTTAAAGCCTCCTCTATCGTGTTGTGCAAACAAGCACTCAAGACAACGGCTAGAAACAACATTCAAGGCGTTGTGAGCGAGGTTAAACAAGGTGCGGTCAATAGTGAAGTAAAAATCGCTGTTGGTAGCCATGTGATTTGTGCTGTTGTAACCAATAAAGCAGTTAGTGATTTATCGATCACTTCGGGCAACACCATCTATGCTATCTTCAAAGCATCAAGTGTCATCTTGATTGCACAGTAGAGCCAGTTTTGGGCGAAGACTTTACACCTAGGTTAAAAGGATTGTAATATTTGATTTACTAACGGATGTTACACACTTTTATCGGAAGTGGGACTTTAGTCCCACAAAAAGCTAAGATTTAGTTGTTGTTACTATTGAAGCTAATAAGTGGGTAAAGTCCTACCTCCTACTTATAGATAGAGTGCTTATATCGCCTCTCTATCCTCTTCTAAGGTGCGGATTCGGATGATTTTTTCAAGCGAAGATACGAAGATTTTACCGTCTCCAATCTTGCCTGTTTTGGCGGCGGCGGCGATTTTTTGCACCACTTCGTCCACCATCTCTTCCGTTACGGCGAGTTCGATTTTGAGCTTTGGGATGAAATCGACGACATACTCCGCCCCACGATAGAGTTCGGTGTGTCCTTGTTGCCGTCCGTATCCTTTGACTTCTGTAATCGTCATACCGCTAATTTCAAGTGTGGCAAGTGCCTCTTTGACCTCTTCAAGCTTAAAAGGCTTGATAATGGCTTCTATTTTTTTCATATTTTTCTCCTATTATGATTTGACAAACTCTGGATAGCTCTCCATACCGCACTCGGCTAGGTCAAGCCCATCGTACTCATCCTCTTGCGAGACCCGTAAAGGTATAAGCTTATTGATAACGTATAATACTACATAAGAGGCAACAAAAGCAAACAGTGCAACCACAATAATACCTTTAAGTTGCAAAAGTAACGATTTATCGCTAAAGATACCTACCGCAATCGTTCCCCAAATACCATTGACCAAATGCACCGATAAAGCACCCACGGGATCATCAATGCGAAGTCTATCGAAAAAAGGTACGGCAAAAACCACAAGGGTAGCTCCAATTGCTCCAATCAAGAGCGGTGTATAGATGTCGTAGAGATTAGGCCCTGCTGTAATGGCGACAAGTCCTCCCAAAGCACCGTTGAGTATCATGGTAATATCAAACTTTTTGTATTGGATATACATTATCAAAGCCGCACTCAAAGCCCCTGCTAATCCTGCGGTGTTGGTATTCATAATAGTCAAAGCTACCGCATCGGCACTCTCTTTGGAAGCAATACTCCCCACGCTTCCACCATTAAATCCAAACCAACCAATCCAAAGCAAAAAAGCTCCCAATGTAACAAGCGGGATATTGGAAGCGGGAATAGCACGAATACGCCCCTCTTTGGTATATTTGCCTCGTCTAGCCCCCGTTATCAAAATCGCCGCCAACAACGCCCAACCGCCCGTTGAGTGAATGACGCTCGAACCTGCCAAATCGTACATCTCAAGATCCAAAAATGTCCCCGCCAAAAAATCCGCTCCCCAACTCACATTGACAACCACAGGATAGATAAAAGCCGACATAATGACACCAAAAAGAGCAAGCGGCAAGACTCGTATTCGTTCGCTTACTCCGCCGCTCATGATGTTGATAACTTTGCCCACAAATGCCATTTGAAACAAAAAGGCAGCCCATTTGCTCATCGAGTCATTTTCCCAGCTCCCAAAAGCCAAAGAGTAGCCCACCAACAAAAACGCCAACGATGCCACAGCATAAATCATGGTATTGACCGTAAGAACCGCTGTAACATTTTTACTACGCACCAATCCCGCCTCAAGCATCGCAAAACCAGGTACCATGAAGATAATCAGTACCATAGCAAAGAGTGCAAAGAAAGTATTGAGTACATACGATACATCTGCTAAATTTTCCAAAAATATCCTTTTGTTTGCATAAAGCTCCCCCAAAAAGGCAAAGCTATTGAGTAATTATATCCCCTACTCTCTCGTTTGGTGATACCCTGATTGTATAAAAAATAGACATTAACGACACAATAGAGGATTTTTTTACTCTTTTTCCACCCCTGTAACTCTTTTTTTGAAAAAACTGCTTAGATTTTTAGCATAATGCAATAACCTACTCTCGCTTTCCTATAAGCAATTGCAGCGAAGTCGTTACGGTTATTGATTTGTCGATAGGCAACAATTGAGCTTTTATTTGCCTTTAAATATGGCTATCAAATCACTTAGTTCATAGGTTTCACAAAATGCAATAATATCATCAAGTTCATCATTAAATTCGCTAAGTTTTAAAAGGTCATATACCATAAAGATAGTATTGCCTCCATCTTCTTGGGCTATTTCAATAAAGTCACATTGCTTATAAAAACCAACCGCATCTTTTTTGCTATCAACGATGATTGCCCTACATCCAATCTTTTTTTGCACTACAAGAGCCAATATCTCACAAAACATTAAAAGTGTTCTCCCAACACCTTTCTTATAGTGATTATCGAAAGTACAAAGTCGAGTGATTTTGAGTGCTGGTATTTCATAATTTATAGATACAGGTATATCGACTTCATTACCTATTTTTTCTCTATCAATTGAAGAGATTGCTACCGATATATAGCCTAAATAGTCCTCCTCATCATCTAAATAAAAATATGTTTGATATAAACCCTCTTTTTGATGAGAAAATGCATATTGCTTGATATGTTCTTCTAGCTCTTTTTGAGAACATTTGAACTCTTTTTTGATCTTGTCATACCTGCTTCTTGCAATAGAGGAGAGGCTTATGATTTTAGCCATGGAGTCATGAAGTCTTTATGGAAGCTTTGAGCCTGGATTTGAACTTTCTTTTTTTTGTTTCGATGTACTCTTGTGTGCGTTTGGACTCATCAAATAAAGAGAATACTTTGCAAGCATCCATTCCCGATACCATGACACCACTTTGAACTTTTGAATTTGGATTAATATGCCGTACTGCCATAATGGATTCCTTCTCCTGTCTAAATTTTATTGATTATAGCGTATTTGCAACACATATTCAACCAGTCTCACTCAAATTTTTAGAGTTAGCCTATGAAATTCATGACGAAAAAGTAATTGATTTTGTTAATACTCTTGTGATAAAGTGCCAATCAAAAAAAGGAAATAGCGTCATGAACAATGCTCAACACTTTTGGAATACGATGTTTGCCAATGAGGAGGAGTATCTCTACGGTACGCAACCCAACGCCTACATTCAAATGCAAAGCCCTCGTCTCAAACCCAACTCCCGTATCCTTTGTCTAGCCGAAGGAGAGGGTCGTAACGCTTTGCATTTGGCAAAATTAGGACACACTATTAGCTCCATTGATGCCTCTAGCGTCGCACTGCAAAAGCAAAAGAGACTGCTTCAAGCACACGGCTACACCATCGATGCCTTGCATCAAGACCTTGAACATTGGCAACCCCAGCCCCACGCTTTTGATGCTATTGCCACCTCTTTTATGCATCTTCCCAAACCTCTATTGAGCAAAGTTTTAAAACACTCTGTCGTGACGCTCAAATCCGATGCTCTTTTTATCGGTGAGTTTTTTTCAATCAAACAGTTGGGTTATAGCAGTGGAGGACCAAAAGATAGCCAAAAGCTCTACACCATCGAAGATTTTGCCTCTCATCAAGAGGGCATTGAGTTTATCGAACTCAAAGAGGAGATTGTGCATCTAAACGAAGGCACAGGACATCAAGGTCAAGCGAGTGTCATTCGAGTACTTTTCAAAAAGCTAGGATGATAGAGGCTACCGTCTCGCTCAAGATTAACCAATAAATTGCTATACTTTGTCCAAAAAATTAGGAAATTAAATGGCAAAAAAGATAGCTTCGGCACGCATTTCTCAAAGCTCATCGGCACTTTTACAAGCACTTAATCAATCGCTTCCTTTTGATAAGCTGCTTTATATAGAAGATATTGAAGGCTCTATTGTTCACTCTCAAATGCTTTGCAATCAAGGCATTATTAGCCAAAGCGAAAAAGAGGATATTCACAAAGCTTTGAAACAAGTCAAAGAGGAGATAGAGGAGGGCTCGTTTAGTCTTGATGGTGAGGATGAGGATATCCACATGGCACTCGAACGACGAGTAACAGAAATCGTAGGCGATAGCGGTAAACGCATGCACACCGCACGCAGTCGAAATGACCAAGTAGCATTGGATTTTAGATGGTTTGTCCAAAAACAAACACTCCATTTAGCTCAACTTCTAAAACAAAATATTCAAACACTTTTAACTATAGCTTCGGAGCATACCGATACCCTTTTGCCAGGCATGACGCATCTTCAGCACGCTCAGCCTATCAACTTTGGCTACCATTTAATGGCTTATGCCAGTATGTTCAAAAGAGATTATGAGCGATTTATGGATAGCTATAGACGCAACAACTACTCACCTATTGGTTGCGCTGCACTTGCGGGTACTCCCCACCCAATCGATAGAGAATTTACCGCCAAAGCATTAGGATTTTATGCCCCTACTCTCAATTGTCTCGATACGGTAAGCGATAGAGATTTTGCTTTGGATATGCTCTACAATATCTCTGTATTGATGATGCATATTAGTCGTTTGAGCGAAGAGCTTATTTTGTGGTCCACAAGTGAATTTAATTTTATAACCCTAAGCGACGCTCATGCTACAGGAAGCTCCATTATGCCGCAAAAGAAAAATCCCGATATTCCAGAACTTTTGCGTGGTAAGAGCGGACGAGCTTATGGTAATTTGATGGGGCTTTTAACCGTTATGAAATCGTTGCCGCTAGCTTACAATAAAGATACCCAAGAGGATAAAGAGGGAGTTTTTGATAGCATTACCACCGCTACACTCTCGCTTAGAGTCCTTGATGAGATGATGATAGCCATGAAAATCAATAGATCAAATATGGAAAAAGCCTCGATGGTTGGACATCTTTGCGCTACGGATTTGGCGGATTATTTGGTCAAAAAAGTGGGTATTGCGTTTCGTGATGCTTATCATATTACAGGCGATGCCGTCAATTATGCTCAATCCAAAGGGCTTGATATATCGCAGCTTAGCCTTGAAGATTTGCAAAGTATTGATGGTAGAATTGATAGCGATGTGGTGGCTATTCTCGACAATCGAGCCTCTATGAATGCACGAAACTCCCAAGGCGGCACATCCTCACAACAAACGCAAAGACAAATTGAGACAATGAGAGAGTGGCTAGAGAGTTTGTAAAATTTTTCCACTGCAAAGGCAGTGAATGAAGATGCAAAAGTGAGGTTAAAACCCCACTTTTGTGAAAGAACTCGACACTATTTAACTTGCGATACAGCATCTTTGCGCGTTTTGCCCATTTTGAACTTTGGAGCATTATGAGCAGGTTTTGTATAGGTCTTGTCT
>DYMA01000268.1 GCA_020721815.1 Sulfurovum sp.
CATGGCTCAAACGATAGAGCAAATGCGATAGGACCACTTGCTGCGGTTAATGATGCTATAACAAATATGACTATCTCAAGCGATGCGGCACTTCCTTTGTGGGTTACGCTCGTCGGAGCTCTTGGGCTTTCAGTAGGATTGACGCTTTTTGGGGCAAAACTTATCAAAATGGTCGGAACGGAGATAACAGATCTTGACCAGATAAGAGTTTTTGCTATTACCGTATCATCCGGTCTTGTTGTTCTTGTAGCATCTGAGCTTGGTATGCCCGTCTCTTCAACACATATAGCTATAGGGGCTGTTTTTGGCGTAGGCTTTTTAAGAGAATGGCTTGGGACAAAGCAGCAAGTTGGAGAAGAGAAAAAAGAGCTTCATATAGAAGTAGAAAAGTATGATGATCTGAAGATCAAACTTGAAAATTGTGATGAGAGTGACTATAAAGGAAGATTAGAGCTTACAAACGCGCTAAAAGAACAAAAGAAAGTAGTTAAAAAACTTAAAAAAGTTCTTCGTGACCAGTATGTTAAAACTGAAATGATCAAGAAGATCATAGCTTCCTGGATAATCACGGTTCCTATCTCAGCAGTTTTGGGCGCTATAATATTCCTAATTATAAAAGGCGCATCGCTTTAAGCCATACAAAATTATGCTACAATATACCCAAAAATCCTACAGGATAACACTTGGGTATATCAAAAACTTCAAATGATCATAATATCGAAATAGTTGTTGTAGAAGATGAACAGGATATTTTAGAGCTTATCGAGTATCATCTCTCAAAAGAGGGTTGCTGTGTAACCGGCTTTTTATCAACCGAGCGGGTAGAACAGTTTTTGGACGAAGAAGATCCGGCTCTTATCATCATGGATAGAAATTTGCCATCAATTGACGGCAGTGAATTTGTAAAAATATTGCGTAAAAAAGGCTATGATATACCTGTGATCTTCTTGAGCGCAAAAAATAGCGACAATGATATAGAGGAGGGTTTTGAAGTAGGCGGGGATGACTATATAACAAAACCGTTTAACCCAAAAGAACTGTTGCTGAGAGTTAAAGCCATTCTTAAAAGAAGCGGAGCACTAGATACAAAAGAAAAATACATCTATAAAGATATAGAGATAGATTGTTCAAGTA
>DYMA01000269.1 GCA_020721815.1 Sulfurovum sp.
GAAAGAGTTTATACCAAATAAATTGCCAATCAAAAAAGATATAGAGACAAAAGAGATTTTAAGAGCTACAATTTCAGCTCATAAAACACTTGCAGAGCTAAAAGGTATCGCCAACTCTTTACCAAATCAAAAAATAGTTATCAACACTTTGGTACTACAAGAAGCTAAAGATAGCAGTGAGATAGAGAATATCATCACCACTCATGATGAGATTTATCGTTCATCCATTTCAGATAGTTCACTTAGTAGCGACATCAAAGAGGTACAAAACTATAAAGATGCTCTATATCTAGGCTTTGAAATCATCAAAACAAAACAGATGCTTAGTACCAATCATATCAAAGAGATTCAAGCTACACTAGAGCAAAACGATGCAGGGTTTAGAAAACAAAGCGGAACAGTACTCAAAAACCCAAAAACAGGAGAGATCAAACTCATCCCACCACAAAACCCAAAAGATATAGAAGAGCTTATGTCAAACCTCGTGGAGTATATCAATGTTGCGAGTTTAGAAGAGTTTGATAGTCTAGTCAAGATGGCAATTATTCATTATCAGTTTGAGTCAATCCACCCATTTTATGATGGCAATGGACGAACAGGAAGAATCATCAATATCTTATATCTTGTATTAGAAGAGCTATTGGATGTACCAATACTCTATTTGAGTCGGTATATCATCAGGCACAAGGCAGATTACTATAGACTGCTGAGTGATGTGAGTTTTAACGATGGGCTAAATGAGTGGATACTATTTATGCTCAAAGGTGTCGAAGAGATAGCAAGAGAGACGATACAAACCATCAAAAGTATCGAAAATCTGATGAACGAAACCAAAAACATCATCATAGAGCAAAAGCCCAAAATGTACAGCAAAGATTTGCTCGAAGCACTCTTTTATCACCCATACACCAAAAGAGCTTTTATCGAAGAGCATTTAAAAGTTTCAAGACCAACAGCAACTAATTATCTTAATGAACTTGAGAAATTAGGCATTTTATCAAGCAAAAAGATAGGCAAAGAGATATTTTATATCCATATCAAGCTTTTTGATTTGTTTAAGGATATGTAAAGAAAATTGGTAACCACTCACCCCCCTCTACCCCAAAAACCTTAAAATAAAAACAGCAAAAAA
>DYMA01000270.1 GCA_020721815.1 Sulfurovum sp.
CATTTACCCAACCAATGCGACGATTGCGAACCGCAACTTTGACACTCAAAGAGTTTTTTATTTTTTGCCATCTTGTAAGCTCCTTATACCTTAAACCGCTCTTTGCTTTTGCAGTAGCTATCCAAAAGGCACTCGTGACACAACGGCTTAATGGCTTTGCATCGGTATCTTCCAAATAGCACCATGGCTTGATGCAAGATATGCAGATGGGTTTTGAATTTTTTGCTCAATTGGGCTTCGGTAGCTAGGGGTGTCGTGGCGTTGGAGAGTCCTAAGCGGTGCGCTACTCGAAAGACGTGCGTATCGACAGCCATAAGGTTTGCCCCACTGTACTCTATCATTACCACATTGGCGGTTTTTTGTCCTACACCTGCGAGTTTGACCAGCTCTTTTTGCTCCAAAGGTATCTCACCGCCGTAATTTTCTACCACGCTTTGTGCCATTTTGAGCAAATTGGAGGCTTTGTTGTTGAAAAACGAGCAACTCTTAATAAGCTCTTTGATATCTTCAAGTTTTGCATTGGCTAAAGCAGTGGGGGTAGGATAGGTGGCAAAAAGTGGAGGCGTGATGATATTGACCCGTTTATCGGTACATTGAGCCGAGAGCATTACAGAGATAAGCAATTCATAGAGATTGGCGTAGCGTAGTTCAGTCACCGCACCTTGATATTCACGCATAAATATCTCCTTGATTGCCTCTATCTCAACTTTAGTCGCCATTTTCACTTTTGCCATTTTGCCTCTTAGAATTTTACGGTTATCAATTTTGGTGAATAATAACAAAAATTCATTAATAGAGCTTGTAACCTAGCGACACGACACCAATTTGCTTACTTTCTATGCGTTTGTTTGGTGGGAAACTTAAATCTATTTATGGTACTATCATAAAAACTACTCAAAGGGGTAAGAGTGCGAGATATTTTGATAGCTACGCTTATAGGCGTTTTGTTTTTTGCTGCAGCCCTTATTGGGTTTTCGATGCAACACGCTTTGCTTTTGGGTATTGTAGCCTTTTTGGTGACGCTTTGGACCAATGAAGCTTTGCCTTTGGGAGTCGTATCGCTTTTGCCTATTGTGCTTTTTCCACTCTTTGGAATACTCGATACGGAAGCGGTAGCCCAA